>CAIJPI010000118.1 GCA_903822525.1 uncultured Bacteroidales bacterium
CGCTCAATGTGACAGGAATACAGGGTTTTGATGCTTGAAAGTAATTTTATCATTGTTATACAGGTCATAAAAGTATCGGTCTTATTTTATCAAAAACCACTAAAAAAGCGGATTAAAGCTTTCTGCGCGAAATTTTAGCGTTAAATTTTCGGGCAATAAATTACTTTTACAAAAGTTAAAAATACTATGGCATTCTCTGTAAAACGAAACCTTACCGCCCTCTACCTGGTAAAAATTGCCAAATGGATGAATCTTGTCATGCCTGTGATAGTCCTGTTCTACAAATCAAACGGGCTCACAATGAAGGATATCTTCCTTTTGCAGAGTGTATATTCCTTAACTTTAATGACACTCGAAATCCCTACCGGTTACTTTGCTGACCGTGTCGGAAGGAAAAGCAGTATACTGTTTGGTTCCATGCTTGGCTTTACGGGGTACCTGGTATACAGTTTCTCATTCGGTTTCTGGCAGTTTGTTATTGCCGAGGTTATTTTGGGTGTGAGCCAGAGCCTGGTATCCGGTGCTGATTCAGCCATGCTGTATGACACGCTGGCTTCTGCAAAGCAAAACGACAGGTATACGCGCCTGGAAGGAAGAGTTACATCGATAGGGAATTTCGGGGAAGCGTTCGCCGGTATTGTCGGGGGAATTCTGGCAGTATCATCGTTGCGAACCCCGTTTTTTGTCCAGACCTGCGTTGCCATGATTGCTATACCGGCAGCATTGATGCTGAGAGAGCCACCTGTAAAAACCCGTAAAACAAAACCGGGGCTAAAGGAAATCGGGAGTATTATTTACAGCGCCTTACATGGAGATGTAAAGCTGAAATGGAATACTTTTTTCTCGGCAATTACAGGTGCAGCCACGCTTTCGATGGCCTGGTTTGTACAGCCTTATTTCGGGCAGATAAAATTGCCCCTGACGATGTATGGAGTGCTATGGGCCTTGTTAAACCTCACGGTTGGTATAGCAGCCATATATGCCTGGCGGTTCGAAAAGAGATTCGGGGCTTCGCGCACGGTTATTACATTTACGCTTGCCATTTTCCTTTCCTACCTGATGCTCACGTTTATGCCGGGCTATACCGGGCTTATTGTGCTTCTGGTGTTTTACCTGGGCCGTGGACTGGCCACTCCTACCCTACGCAATTATATAAACATTATAACCACTTCCGATGTAAGGGCAACCGTATTATCGGTCCGGAATTTCCTGATCCGGTTTATTTTTGCCGTAACCGGACCACTTTGGGGCTGGATAACAGATAAATACAGTTTGCAGTCGGCCATTATTTCGGCAGGACTTATTTATGGTTTCTTTGCATTGATAAGTATGTATTTTTTCCTGAAGCACAAGACCTACGAGCCTTATACCACAGGGAATCCATAAGAAAGGATAATATTTTGCAATTGATTTGAATATCAGTTCTAAATTTCTACCTTTGCACCCCTTTACCACAATTTGGAGAGATGCCAGAGTGGTCGATCGGGGCGGTCTCGAAAACCGTTGTACCCTTGCGGGTACCCAGGGTTCGAATCCCTGTCTCTCCGCTGATTAGTCAGAAATACAATGAAAACCACCGAAAAACCTGCTTTTTTGGTGGTTTTTTGCTTTTTAGCTGGTAATTAAGTGCAAAATGATGAAAATATCCTAGTGGACTAATCAGTGGACCTGGTAAAAAGCGATAATCTGGTCCACTAAAACTAGGGTATTCAGTGGACTAATCAGTGGACATGGACAGAGAAGAGTAAGTCCACTGAAAACCTTGTAAATCACTCATTTTCTTTGCATTGCGCTTGCCGGTCTTGCTCGATAAGTCTAAATTACCAACACTTAAAACAAGTAGGTTATGAAACGAGCAACATTCAATCTGGCATTTTATGTAAAACGGACAAAAACGCGCAATGACGGGACTATCCCCGTTTTTGCAAGAATTACAGTTAACAGTCGAACCTCTGAGTTCGGGCTTCAGCGGTATGTTAATCCTGATGGATGGGATAGCAGTAAAGGAAAAGCCATCCAAAATTGCAAGCAAAACAAAGAACTGAACAATTACCTGGAGATTATAAAGGGTAATATTTTTATTAAAAAGCGGGAACTTGAAGAACAGGGCAAAATTCTTACTGCTGATTTGGTTTAAAAAGCATATCAGGGACTCGATGAATCGAATTTGAGACTACTTGAAATTTTCAAAGCGCATAATAAAAAGAGCAAGCTTCTTGAAAATATTGATTTTGCACCCGGAACGGTTGAAAGATATGAAACATGCTACAAACATGTTTTTAATTTCCTGAAAATCAAGTACAAAAAGAACGATATACCAATAAATGATGTGACTCCCATGTTTATTGATGATTTTGAACTGTACCTGAAAACCACGCGTAAATGTGCACATAACACCGCTACCAAATACATTAAAAACTTTAAGAAGATTATCAGAATAGCGCTTGCAAACGGGTGGCTTAAAAAAGATCCATTTGCCAATATAAAATTCCACCTGGAGGATGTTGACATGGCATACCTGGATGCAAAGGAACTTGATACACTGATGGCAAACACATCTTCTCTTCCCCTGAACAGGGATTTGAAGATTTTTAGTTTATCGGATAATGTATAGTTGTTTGCCATTTTCAGATAAATATTGAAACTTAAATCTTTTCAAATATGCGTATTAGCGTTTCAAATGTTTAATAGATGGGTAGCCCCAATTGCTTTAATCTGAGATCCGGCAATTCCTGAATTTGATGCATAGTCATTCCATTTGCTAATTACATCCCTGACATTTTCGATGATCTCATTTACTTTTTTTACATTCATTTGGGCAGCAAGTGATAATAAATCATTTCGGGTAATATCGCGGCGTTTGTTGTTGATGGAAAGCTGATGCTGTGAAAGCCAAAGATTTGAATGGTTATAGGCAAATGTAAGATCGTAAGCAGGTGACAGGCTCCATTGGCCAGTTTCGTTCATGAGGAAAGAAATATTTTTGGTATGGTCGTCGTTGTTACTACCAATGACATTAAATATCATACGACGAAAGAGTTGTTCTGCATCGGAATAAGGTAAACGAAGGCTTCGCATTGCCTGGAAGGCTTGTTCGTATGAATACGCATTGGGATTGTTATAATCGAAATGGCATAGGCCACATAAGGTCTGCATGTGAAGCTTTTTATTATGCTCAAGCCTGTCGAAGCGGCGGGTCATAAAGTGAGCCCTTCCATTTTCTTCAAGCAGGCGACTTTCACTCATTATTATTCCACAATCCAATGCCATTTTGTAATAGGCAAATTCAATTCGCCCGTGTCCTTTAGGTTTGCCAAGTTCTTCATCTGAAACTCCATCCAATTTGATAAGCCAATGTGAATATCCTTCAGGAACATCCAACTGACCGGACCTGACGGTGTTGTGCTTATTGATGGCGATAACTGCTTTTGCCCTGGCTCCACCGGCAGAAGTTCCTACTCGGATTATGTCAAGTAAAGCATGTGCTTCATCGTTGGATAAATTTGTTGTTAAGTCTGATTTTCGATTGACTGCTGACTGCGCCAGATTAACAAGTTCTGAAACTTCGAGAATATTGGAATCTCCTTTTTCAATCCGGGTTGCAGGGCGAAATTCGAGAGCTCCCATTCCTCGTTTACCCATGTAACAGAGACGTTCAACCGGGTTCATACTTCCTGGCTCGCGACCTTGTGTTGCTAGCCACAAGTCGATCAATTGATTACCGAATCTATCCGGCAGTGAGTCAGCCAATAATCCGGGAAGGCCATAATAGGTTTTCTCCGGCAGTTCAGGAAAGCGGAATATTTTGCCATTGCTTGCTTCGGATATTGGCATTGTGAGGGGTGAGATATCCCAATTATTGCGAAGGAAGGATGGATCGTATTCAAAACTGGCAATTCCGGATTGTTGGTCCCATAAAACAGCACCAACAAATTTGCCCCAAATATCTACATTAGCAACTACCATTCGCTATCCTCCTTCTTTGTTGTTGTACCTGATGCACGCAAACGTACCCTACCGGTTAATTTAGCTACCTGCAAAGGGCTAACCTGAGAGGAGACCTGCCAGTTGTCAAACAGATTTAATTGTTGTAAAGCTCTTAATACCTGCACAGTTGTAAGCAGTGAGGCGACTGTCCTTCCGTTTTCCATGTCGCTGATAGCGGAGCGGGAAAGGCCGGCTTTTTCAGCTACCTGTTCCTGGGTTAGGTTTTGTTGTAGCCGAATCTGCCTGAGAAACGTCCCGAGTTGGCTTACAATGGCAGGATCGCTCATGCTGTACCAATTAGTTGTATTGCCTGGATTAGTCATTGGTGAATTATTTTATTTTATGAACTGAAAGCGATAGTGTGTGGTAATTTTTTGAAGACCCCTCTAAATCTCACTACCTCATCCGCCCTTCGGGCACCTTCTTGACCTCATCCGGCCTTCGGGCACCTTCTCACCTCATCCGCCCTTCGGGCACCTTCTCACCTCATCCGCCCTTCGGGCACCTTCTCCTGAGAGGAGAAGGAAAGCGGTTTTTATGCTTTTTTGGAGAAGGAAAGCGGTATTTATGCTTTTTTGGAGAAGGAAAGCGGTATTTATGCTTTTTTTGGGAGACTTATTATCCTAGTTTTAATCAGACGAATTGAGCCATTATTACTTATTTTATTGTTTAATGTTCCTTAGAAGCTTCATTGATGTATAAATAGTTTAATTATGTAGCCTAAGTACTGCAAAGATATGACGAATTATTATTTTATCGCTATGTTGCTAATAAATATGTTTATTCAATTTCTTCAGTTTACTGATGTTCAGTATTGAATGATAAGCAATTGCCTATTATTATCGCCATAGTATTTCTGTTTGCTGATAATAAACGTCATTATAAATTGTAAACACATAATTCAAATTTGCGGCAGCAAACAGGTTTTCAAATTCGCACCAACTCGCAAACCTGAGCAACGAGTTATAAAGGAGATTTAAAGCGGGTTCGAAGAAAAAAAACCGGGATTTAATCGTCAATTGATTTTTTTTTGTTAAAATTACCAATTCAAAAAAAGTTTTCACTAGAATTTGGTAAAAATAAATGACAGAATGAAAAAAATCGAAGTTGTCGCAGCCATTATATATTGCAAAAATGAGATATTATGTGTTCAAAGACCAGAAAACAAGTTTAATTATATTTCTAAGAAGTTTGAATTTCCGGGAGGAAAGATAGAATCAGGAGAATCAAAACAAGAAGCGTTAAAACGTGAAATAATGGAGGAATTGGCTATTAGTCCTTCAATTGGTGATTTTTTCATGACTGTGGTTCACTCCTATCCTGATTTTGAGTTAACGATGCACAGTTATATTTGCGAAGTGGCTTATAAAGAAGTTACGCTTCTTGAACATATTTCTCTAAAATGGTTAACTTGTGAAATGTTAAACCATTTAGATTGGGCTGCTGCTGATATCCCAATAGTAAATAAATTAGTCCATAATGGGTAATTCACTAATTGAAGAATTTTCGAAAAGTTTACGAACTGGTTTTATTGATAAGACTTCTATTTCAGAAGTTTTATATCAGCCAGAATTATTGGTTAATCAAAAAAGACCGCCGAAAAAGGTATTAACTTCAATTCTTGAAGAATTGAGTAATTGTGATGCCTTTTTCATTTCGGTAGCTTTTGTAACTACCAGTGGAGTTGCAACTTTGATTAATAGTTTAAAGATGCTGGAAGTAAAAGGGATAATGGGAAAAATATTGGTCTCGCAATACCTCAACTTTACACAGCCTGAAGCTCTCCGAAAGCTATCAAAATTAAAAAATATTGAACTGAAGATTTCTGTAAACGAAAATTCTCATTCCAAAGGATACATTTTTAAAACATCTGATTATTATAATTTAATTATAGGTAGCAGTAATCTTACAGCTAAGGCCTTATCCACTAATAAAGAATGGAATCTGAAAGTTAGTGGTCTCAAATCAAGTTCTATAGTAGAAAAAATACTTGGAGAATTTGAATCTGATTTTGCTCAAGCGATAGCAGTAACAACAGATTTCATATCAAAATATGAGATAATTTATAAGAAGCAATTGCTTTTCTATCAGCTAGCTAAAAGCGCTGAATTAGAGGACGGCGATTCTCAAATTAGCCCTAATTCAATGCAGGTTGAAGCATTAAAAAATTTGGTAACACTAAGGGCAGATCAAAAGAATAAAGCCTTGTTAATTTCTGCCACAGGGACAGGAAAAACATATTTATCTGCTTTTGATGCCAAGGTATTTAAACCTCAAAGGTTATTATTTGTGGTTCATCGTTTAAACATTGCCAAAAAATCAATGGAATCTTTTAAGAAGATTTTTGGAGATGCAAAAACAATGGGTTTGTATTCGGGGAATATTCGGGAATTAGAAAATGATTTTATTTTCTGCACAGTGCAAACCATTTCTAAACAAGCCCACTTAGACCAATTTGAAAAAGATCATTTCGATTACATTATTATTGATGAAACGCACCGTGCAGGTGCAGACTCATATCAACGGTTAGTCGATTATTTTGAACCTCGCTTTTTATTGGGTATGACCGCCACTCCCGAAAGAACCGATGGTAATGATATTTTTAGTCTCTTCGATCACAATATTGCTTATGAAATCAGATTGAACAGGGCGATGGAGGAGGACATGCTCAGTCAATTCCATTATTATGGTGTAACCGATTTAATCGTGGATGATACTGTGATAGAGAATTCCAGAGATTTTAAATTTTTAACGGCAAAAGAAAGAGTTGATAGGATAATTAATAGTGCCGATTTCTACGGATGTGACAATGGGATTACCAGAGGATTAGTTTTTTGTTCAAGGAATGAAGAGGCTAAGGAATTGTCGAAAATGTTTAATCAAAAAGGATATAGAACGGTTGCTCTTTCAGGTGAGAATGCAGAACTGGAGAGAGTTGATGCTATTGAAAAATTGGAATCCGACGATTTACAAAATAAGCTGGATTATATATTCACAGTTGATATTTTTAATGAGGGGGTGGACATTCCACGGATTAATCAGATTTTAATGATTCGGCCTACTGATTCTGCTATAATATTTATTCAACAGTTGGGAAGAGGGTTAAGGAAAACTGAAGGGAAAGGATATTTAACAGTTGTCGATTTTATTGGAAATTATAAAAACAACTATCTAATCCCAATAGCACTTTATGGGGATACGTCCTACAACAAGGATTCATTACGCAAATTACTTTCTGAAGGAAGCAGAATGATTCCAGGTGCTTCTACAATCAATTTTGATGAAATAACCAAAGAAAGAATATTTCAATCTATTGATTCAGCAAACATGCAGTTGCTTGCTGATTTGAAGAACGATTATAACCTTTTAAAATATAAGTTAGGCCGAACTCCGATGATGATGGATTTTCCTGAACATGGCTCAAGGGACCCCTTTTTATTTGTTGACTATGCTAATTCTTATTTGAATTTTGTTATCAAAGTAGACAAAGATTTAACACAAAATATATCTGAAAAATCGATTAAGCTTTTAGAATTGTTTTCTAAAGAAATAAATAATTCAAAAAGAGTAGAAGAGAGTATTATTCTAAAAGAATTAATTGAAAATGATACATTCAGTTCTACTAAATTAACTTCCTATCTGCATGAATACTATGGTTATAAGGTAACTGAAGAAACTATAATTTCTTGCATTGCGAATATTAATTTTGAATTCATTAGAGAAAAGAAAGATGGGAAATTACTCGCAGCAAAAGATATATACAACATAGAAGTCATCTCCTATACAAATGGACATTTCATGTTCGTGAATGATTTTATACAATTGCTAGAACAATCTCAATTCAAATCATATTTACTCGATTCCATAAAATATTCCATTTATCGGTTTAATCAAAATTTTGACCTTGAAAATTGGGAAGATGGATTTGTTGTGTATCAAAAATATGCAAGAAAAGATGTTTTTAGAATTCTTAATGTAAAGGAAAATCCGGTTGCACAAAATGTAGGAGGATATTTAGTGAGTCCTGATAATAAACATTGTCCCATTTTTGTAAACTATCACAAAGAAGAAGATATTTCAGAATCGACTAAATATGAGGATGAATTCGTCAACAACAAAGAATTTGATTGGATGTCAAAATCTAAAAGGAAACTAAAAAGCAATGATGTACAATCCATATTAGGCAATAAGGGAGATATTAGATTGCCTTTATTTATCAAGAAAAGCAATGATGAAGGAGTTGAGTTCTACTATATGGGAGATATCAGCCCAGAAAAAGACAAGGTTGAACAAACAACCATGAAAAACGATAAGGAGCAAAAAGTTTCGGTAGTAAAATTTCGCTTTAACCTACATCGCACTGTATCTGATGTTATGTATAATTACTTAAGAGAAAATGTATCAACGATAAAAAGCAAGACACAATTTGTTGAAAAACCAACTATTCAACTTGAAATAGAGTCATCAAATAATTCCGATAAGATTAGCTATAGTATTCCTTTTTACAATTTCTATGCAGCCGCGGGTTTGTTCAGTGAAATGCAATGGCAAAAGAATTATACTTTAATTGAAGTTCCGGAGAAGTATGCATCGAGTGATTATTTTGCCTGTCAAATCATTGGGGAGTCTATGAATAAAGTAATCCCTAATGGCTCAATTTGTTTATTTAAAATATATATGGGTGGCTCTCGAAACGGGAAAATTGTATTGGTCGAAAATTTTGATTATCAAGATCCTGATTTTAATTCCGCCTTTACAGTCAAAACTTATTCGAGTGAAAAAACAATTGATGAAGATGGTTGGCAACATAAGTCTATAGTTTTAAGGCCTTATTCCTTTGATCAAAGCTATAAGAGTATAATTATAGACGAAAAAAGCGGTGCAGAAATGAAAGTGGTAGGGGAATTTGTGATGGTTTTGCCTCAGGTTATTGTTTAATAGGATTAAATGTTTATCAGGACTTCCCAATAACCGCCTTTATCGGGTCCCATGCGGCGAATGGCACCTAAAGCTTTAAGATTCTCAAAATGTTCCTGAACAGTAGACGAACCAATATTTAATATCTCTGCAATTTCCGAAAAAGTGCGGCTGTTATCTTCAGTAAGAAGAGCGACGATTTCACGCTGCCTTTTGGTTAATACAATTTTCTTGCCGGTTTCCTCACTGGTTTTCATACCGGTTTTCTCACTGGTTTTCATACCACCTTTTGTTCCACCTTTCCCAGGTTGTTTTGTACCACCTTTTGTACCACCTTTCAAACCAGTAGTTATACCGTCTTTATCACTGGTTACTGTATTGGTTTCAGAAGGAATACCTGAAGGCTGATCAGCTTCAGGTTTAAGCCAGAAAGTAACCAGGGTAAAATCAATTTCCTGATGAAAAACAGGTGCCTGACCTCTGTAAATTTGCCAACCACGGATCATCTTAGTGAAGCCGGTCCCGGCATTTTCGGCAAGGCGAACCGAACGGAAAAGCTTGGCAAGAATGGGATTACGAGGTAATGAAATATCCTCCCGGATAAAGGATTCGATAGACTTTGGAGGAGCACCCGGATTGAGGAATTCGATACGATTATCGAAAACCCTGATGCGTGGTTTCATTGGGCTGAAATAGTCAGCGTGCATCAGGAAGTTAACCAAAGCTTCGCGTAAAGCAGATAATTGAGGAACATCCTCTGATGCAAAACCTTCGATTGTAAGGTTGATCGGAATATCTATGTATTTACGAAGGCGGTCGAGAATTGTAAAGTAATATTCCCAAAGGTTTTCCTGCTCAGGTAACCGGAAGGAAAAAGGAGACGGTCCATCAGCGTAACTATTTCCCGGGACTTCAATATAGTCGACACGAAAATCGGGAAAATGATCCTGGATAGCGTCGTTCTTACCGAGCAAAAGCAATCCGCTGTATTAAAGCTCACCATTGGAGACAATACGAAGCTTTTCGAGAAATTCGGACCGTGTTAATTTGTTATAGGTGCTACCAGAATTGTAGCGAGACATGTAATCGCGAAAACGGTCAAGAGAATTTGTATCAATGCTTGATTCGTTTTTCCCTGGAATTGTTTTGGATGATTGTGTACCAAAAGACTGGTCGCGGTACATGGCATCAATCTCAGCCCGGGTGGCCCGATGGTCGCCGCTGGCGGTACGAACAAAGGTATTCTTGATTGAGTTGAAATATACCGGTTTATTTGCAGAAACAGGGATATAAAAGGCAAGTACGGTGTCGGAATCAAAATTGAATTTCAGACATTTTGGGACAATGATAGAGTTAAATTTATCCCCTGTCCGTAAGGCATTCGTAAAATCCTGTTCAATTTTTTCCGGATTATCGACACCGACGATAAAAAAAGACTTGCCGGATTTTTTCACTCCAAAAATGAGCCAACCTCCTGCCGTATTGCTGAAAGCACTGACAGTTTCCCATGCATTTTTTGGGATATCGGATTTGGCTTCTTTTACTTCGAAGTCTTCCCATTCGATATCGGCAAGCTTGGCTATGAGTTGATCTTGGGTCATCAGTGAATATTAATGTTTATCAAATATATGAAATCTATTTTGGAATAAAAGAAGGAACAGGAATAAACTACATGCCGCAAGCGGGCGAGGCATAAGACCCCGGAAATCACTCGACTTCGCTCAGAATCAGTTCGACTAATTAATTTCAGTTCACTGTCGTTCCTGAAATTATAGTCTTACTGAATTAAATTGCCAGTTCAATTCCTTTTGGGGTGTTCGTAACGCTAGCATCCCGCAGGTGAGAATTTACAGGGTTTTTCAATCGGTACGGGCGGTTAAACGCTTCCTGGGAGACTTTGAAATAAGCAGACAACATTCGTATAATATCTTTGGACAGGCCTTTCTTATAATTTAAAATATCCGAAACCAGGCCTTTGCTAACCCCTAATATTTCAGTCAGATCTTTAGCCTTTAATTTATGATTATGCATAAGGGAATGGATTAAAACAACAGGATCAACATCATTAAAAGAGTTGTTTTCAGCATCCCAACGCTCAATAAGTAGCGTGAGCAAATCAATTTCATCCAATGTACCAGTGTTTTGATCATTGTTTGCAAGCAGTTGCTCCAACATTTTGCAATACTCATTGTATTGAGTGGCGGATTTTATAATGGTGTACTTCATTGCTTCCATTTCAATCGGTTTAATATGCATTAACAATAAATTGCTGACCAGACTTGCAGAGTTCATCGTATTCGGCATGTGTGCCAATCCAGCAAACAAACAGGTGAGCCATGGTACCGGAGAAGTAATACTTACAGATCATCAGGTAGTTGTTTCCACCAATGTCGAAAACGGACGAAGTATCAGCAAAAGATTTCCTTTTAATATTGCCCAAGGGGCGGGGAATAAGACCCAAAGATCCCTCGACTTCGCTCGGGATCAGTTCGACTAAATAATTTTGTTTCTCAAAATTATAGTCTCACTGATTTGATTACCGTAATCCACTTCTCAAAGGAACTTTTACCTGAAGCATGACTCATTACATAGTTCTGAATAGTCTGCTTTTTTACCAGGTGAACTTGCATACAAAGATAGGTTAAATTTTAATATGTTCACAAATTGTGAACAATATTATTTTAATTTTATTAAACCGCTTCAAGTAAAAAAAATGTTGATAAAGAACACGAATAAGCACGATTGAATGAATGAAAAAAAATAAAAGAAGTCAATACAGACCAGAGAAAGCTGGTTTTTGTAAAAGATATTTCAATATAAAGTCGTACTGCCGGATTTTATATCCGGGCAGCATACTTTCAATAGAATTTTTAAAAACAGCAAACTGAATTTATTCCGCTTTTTTACCGGAACCCAAAACCAGACCTACCACCCCTCCTACTATGCCAATAACAAGGCCCGACACAATAATATCAACCAGTACCAGCTTTGTTGACATAAGGTTCAACATGGAATGAGAAGAGAAATTATAAATAATGGCCATAAAAAGGCCCATAATCAGTCCGCCGGCAAATCCACCGATAAAGGTTGAAATTTTTGCCCAGCTGTCGAACACAAAAGCCAGGAAATAAGCTGCCATAAGGTTTGAAAGGGCTAACAGCCACAAAACAGGCATATCCTTGCTCAGGCCATCGTAATGCAGGGTATTGCTTTCGTAGAATCCCGACAATACTATACCATAAACAAGCCAGCCTATCAGAAAATAGCTGATTCCGCCGGCAAGACCGGATAAGATAAATTTTGTTTTCATAGGAGTGGGTTTAAATTAAGGGTCATGTTTAGATGATTGGGAATGGATTGGGTGAGGGTAGAAGTGCTTAGTGAATAGTGCATAGTGCTGAGTGGATAGTGTTGAATGTTGAGAAGGGGAAGAAGATAAGTTAGGTAAGTTGTTTCTGTTTGGAATATATTCCGGATAAAGGCAGCACTAAAATTGTCCGGACTGAAAGATGGTGCGGAATGGTTTATCAGTCGCTGCCATGCTGAAAGCAGCGCCCGTTTTGGCTGTAGGTTATTCGTTTGCAGCGGTTGCCTGCTTTGGTGGTGGCAGAGCACTGAACCGATGCTGTACTGCGGTCGGGTTTAAGGGTAGTGGCAACCATATGTCCCTGGCTTTCGTGAAGATAACAAAAGCCGGAAGGGCTGAGGGTTCTGTTGCGGCATGCTGCTCCTGCCTTGGTTGTTCCTTTGCATTGCACCGAAGCTGAAGCTTTTGAATCACCTGCCGCCTTATTTCCCGTTTGAGCGCTTTTCCAGGTCCAGCAGTCAAAACAAAGGGTTTTCTCAATTTTATTTTCCTGAATATCGGGTAAAGCCGGATAGAAATTGATGCCGGTAAGTTTCTCCACGCTGTCGATAGTTACGGCAAAGTGCTGTAGCGATTCGCCGGAACTGGCGTTAGGAATAATAAATCCAATACCGTTGATTCCCGGTTGGGTGTAATCGAGTACGACTTTATAGAAATATGCCGGAACCGAGACTTTTCCCGGGCCAATAGTCTTCAGCCCTTTTGTAAGCACAGGGCCGGTTACAATATATAGCGTATCGTTTTCGATGGCCCAGTTGCGGACAAGTCCTTCCAGTTTTTTCCAGATTCCGCGGTTAAACCCTGGAAGTTGCGGACTCATATTGCTGTAATAAAAGGATTCAGCCATTGTAGTTTTCGACCATCCCATATCGGCAGCAGGTGCCAGATGTCCTTTGTCGTAACCGGAACCGGCGTAATCGGCATCGGTGGCAGTACCTGTTGATACTAATGGGTCGGACATAAATTTGTTGGTGCGCCTGAATGTAGTCTCCGTTTCAGCTTTGGTAAGCTCATAAGCAACCCATACAGCCTGTTTATAACTGCCGTTGAACAGCAGCGAATAACCGGCATGTGAAATAATATCATCGCCTGGTTTGGTAGAAGGGATTTCGAGGCTAGTAGGGTGCCCTGCATTGTTATTTCCGGTGCCGGCTTCCTGACCCGAAAAAGTTGATGTTTGCAGGAAAAACAATGCGAGCAGGATGTATATTGATTTTGTCATGCCTGTACAGATTTTAGAATTCAGATTGCGGCCCCGCTCCTACCCTAAATAATGATTTTTCATTTTTGATAATCGTAATAAAGCAGGATAAGAACCGGAATGAATTGGGATCAGTTAAAAAATATGTGGCAGCAACCGGAAAGGTATGAGCAGAGATAGCAAGGAATAGAGCTTTTCAAAGATACTATATTATTAGGTGAAAAATGAATTAAGTAATAAGAAGATTATAATGTCGGATTACTATATCTGAAAAATTACTTTAAATATTAAATCGAAAAGGCTACAAAAACACAAAGACACAAAAAAGGCACAAAAAACTACCTCTTCCTAATTTTGTTCGGAGGTTCACCCTTTCTGCTATATTCATTTGGTGAAATTTGGTGTTTTTATGTTTTGGTGGCAACAATGAATTAATCCCGGCTGATTTCTTAACTTATTAGCCGGCGTGTTGTATGCCTGACTGGTTTTTAACTGATTATAAAAAAAGTACCCGGACAATACTGCCCGGGTACTTAAAGGTATTAGTTTAAAGAAATTTATTTCTTCTCTAAGCTCCAGCCGCCTTTTAAGCCGAATATAAACCAGGCCAGGGCGATGGTACCGAAAGCAAATACGGTGTCACCTATTACCCTTAACCATTTAAAAGTAACAAGATAAGGCTGTTGCAGGAATTCAGCCGAACGGGCATACCACAAACCGTCCTGAACGCTGGCAACAGTCTGGGCTAGGCCAATGGGCAACACGCTGATAAACACCATCAGTGCAAGGCCGATATTAATGGCCCAGAATGCGAATTTCAGCCATTTCTCTTTCCATATTCCATCTTTATCAATGTCTCTGAGAACGAAAAGCATCAACCCGATTCCCAGCATACCGTAAACGCCGAACAATGCTGTATGGCCGTGGACAGGAGTTGTATTGAGACCCTGCATGTAGTATAATGCGATAGGAGGATTGATAAGGAATCCGAAGATCCCCGCTCCTACCAGGTTCCAGAAAGCAACTGCAATAAAAGAGTATATAGGCCATTTGTAGGCTTTGATCCATTCGTTGCTTCTGCTGAGTTTCAGGTTATCGTAAGCCTCGAAGCCCATCAGTACAAGCGGAACAACCTCCAGGGCGCTGAAAGTAGCTCCCAGGGCCATTACAGCCGTAGGGGTACCTGTAAAATACAGGTGATGGAAAGTGCCAAGTATACCGCCAGCCAGAAATACAATGGTCGAAAAAAGTACAGCAGTGGTAGCGGTACTTGCCTTTAAAATCTGCATGCGAACAAACAGGAAAGCAGTTACAACAGCTGCAAATACTTCGAAAAAGCCTTCAACCCACAGATGCACGACCCACCAGCGCCAGTACTCGGCAATAGCGAGGTTTGTCTGTCGGCCCCACATAAGGCCTGCTGCATAAAATAATGCAATAGCGATGGTTGAGATAAGGAAAAGAATGAGCAGGCTTCTGCTGTCAGATTTTTGTTTTATAACCGGCAAAATAGCTCTTCCCATCAGCAACAGCCATAGCACCAGACCTACGAGCAGGAATATCTGCCAGAATCTGCCCAGGTCGACATATTCGTAACCCTGATGTCCAAACCAGAAATTCTGTACAAATCCCAGTTTTTGCATAATACCCATCCATTGTCCGGCAAGTGATCCGACAACAATTACAAGTAAGGCAATAAAAAGAAAGTTCACCCCGATACGCTGAAATTTGGGTTCGTGCCCCGAAATTGCCGGAGCATAATATAATCCCGTGGCAAGCCATGATGTTGCTATCCATAAAATAGCCAGCTGTACATGCCAGGTGCGTGAAACAGAGTATGGAAGCCAGTTGGCCAATGGAAACCCATACATCGACTGACCTTCGACTCCATAATGCGCTGTTATAACTCCCATAATAACCTGTACAAGAATGAGTGCTGTGACGGTCCAGAAGTATTTAACTACAGCTAACTGCGAAGGCGTCTGTGGTGTCCGGGTTAAGGGGAAAATATCGGGTATGGTGATGGATTCTTCGTCGCGGCGACGTGCATAGTATAGTCCCATCAGACCAATTCCTGCAATAAGCATGATCACACTGAAACCTGTCCAGAGGAGCAACGAACCTGTAGGATGGTTTCCAACAAGTTTTTCGGACGGCCAGTTGTTGGTATACGTGATGTCCTGTCCGGGACGTTCGGTTACGCAAGCCCAGGAAATCCAGAAAAAGAAAGCATTCATAAGGCGGACCCGCTCAGGATTTTTAAGCGAATTTTCAGGAATGCTGTAATTGTCGCGTAAACCGGCCAGCGAAGGTTCGTTTGTAAATAAGCCTCCGTAAAAAATACTGTTGCTGGCGATAGCTTCGGCCCTGAATGCTGATACTGTCAGCGTTTTTGTTTCCGGATTGTAGGTGTTGAGCCTAATATCCTGCTGCAGAAGAACCTGCAAAGCAGCCTTCCGGTCGGCACTTACTTTTGCATAAGGCATACTGTCGCTTTGTAAAGCCAGTTTATCAAGAATGAAAACTGCTTCTTTGTGAAGCCAGTCAGCACTCCAATCGGGAGCCTGGTAGGCTCCATGCCCCCAAACGGTGCCGAGTTCCTGACCGCCAAGCGATTGCCATACATTCTGCCCGTCTTTTATATCCTGCCCTGTAAACAGCACTGTGCCGTCAGCAGTAACAACAGTTTCGGGGATGGGAGGAGCCTGTTTGTAAATTTCACGTCCATAGTAGAGCAGTACGGCAAATGAAACAGCCATGACTACAATAAAGCCTGTCCAGAGTTTTTTTATTGTCATAATTTTAGGATTAGGTTGGTTTAAATTGTTTGAAGGGTTTGAAAAGGTTTGAAAAGGTTTGAAGGGTTTGAAGGGGTTTGAAGATGTTTGAAGATGTTTGAAGATGTTTGAAGGGTTTGAAGGGTTTGAAAAGGTTGAATATCTATAAGTAGATTGCTGCAAGAGCTTTTATGTGAGATATATACCCGGTTGAATTTTCATTACCGACGCCAACTTCATCAATGGCATCGAATTTTTCCAGAAGGGATAGTTGTTCATCCTCAGTCATGGCGTTGTCAGCCATACGGAAGAGGACATTGTTTTCCTTGTTAATATGGTTTCGCAGCAGATAAGCATACTCCATAAGGTTCTGATAGGTGCTTTTAATAGCTGACACATCTCCATTTTTGAATTCTGCCAGGCTTTCAGAGGCAGCTTTCACGAAAATTCGCCCCTGGGTATGTTCATTCAGCATAACTCCCACCGGTCCCTGTGTGAGTGAAAAACCCTTTTCGGTCAGAAACGGGAAAAGAAGGGTTTCTTCTTTTGCATGATGCGTGCCGTCAGCAAAATTCCTGATCAGGCTAATGGCATTTTCAAGCTGCTCAACATTGGGTTCTTCGCATAAGGTCAGTTTCTCAATCACATCAATTAATATCAGAATATTGACGTGGTCGGCTTCAAGATTTTGGGTTGCAGTTTTCATCTGTTATTATTCATTTTTTAGGGGTCAGATGGAATACGCCAGATTAAATATAATATCATCTTCGATTGGTGATTTATACAATCATGGCTATTTCATATGTATTATTTTATGAAAGCTTCGAAGAGGTTTTTCAGAAGAATATTGTTTTCCAGGTGAACATGGATATGAAGATCATCTTCAAACTGTTCAAGCATTTTGAAAGTAACATGGTATGTATTGCAGCCATCTGCCGGTACTTTATAGTTTCGTGTTATCAGGTTGATATTATCCATTGCTCCGCCGGCCGATTCATGCTCAAGCATTAGTGCCGGCAGTTCCTGTTTCAGGGTTTCCTTAGCCTGAGCGGACCCAGTTAAATAAAAGGCACGTATGCCCGGGAATACAATTTCTTCTTCTTTTTGCATATGCTGAATCAATTCCTTGTTAACTTCTGCAAAAAGTGAGGCTACTTCAATCAGTTCAGGATGGTGGCTGCCATGTACCGTAGCTATTTTCTGTGTGTAAAAAACCAGTTCAGGCAAGGTGCTCCTGACATAAGTGTGGTGAATATTTTGGATGTAATCGCACAGGAATGCCGGTGCCCAATCCTTAAAATTCTGCGAAGGATTCTGATACGAATCATCGAGTTTTTGAAGTTCATTTACAAGTGACATTACATCAACTGCCTTATCGTCGCATGCCTGGCTAAGGGATTGTTTCCCACCGCAACAAAAGTCAATTCCCGCCTTTTTAAATATCGTTGCTGCACGAAAATCGTTGGCCACAATGTCGCCCAATGAGGTTGTGATTAAGTAGTCTTTGCTCATATTACTCTTTATTTGGTGGTGCAAAGATATACTAATTTTGTAATAAAAGACTAAAAGGTCTTTTTATATATTAAATATTTACACTATCTTTGTCAGATACAATAAAATGCAATCTTAATGTTCAATAAGGAAACAGAATATGCGCTCAGAGGCCTGGTTTATATACAGGGTCAGAATACAAAAGGATTACGTCCGGGTATTGCTGAAATAGCCAGGGAAATTGACGCGCCCTATTTTTATGCAGCTAAAGTATTACAGCGACTTGTAAAACAAGGCTTTGTCAATTCGCTTAAAGGCAAAGGTGGTGGATTTTATTTTGATAAGGAAAAGGCTGAACTGCCGATAAAAGAAATTATTATATCTACAGAAGGTGGTCATTTGTTTGTGGGATGTGGTTTCGGGTTGAAACATTGTGACGAAAACAACCCCTGCCCTCTTCATTTTAAATATGCGTTTATCAGGGAATCTATATTAAACCTGGTTACAGAAGAAACTATTCAGGGCCTGGCAAAGACCGCAGCAGATGGCCGAAAATAAAATTTAGGTAATATTTCCAATTTATACTTTCAAACAAAAGAATTTTTGTAAAATCATTGAATCCTGATTGCAGCCTAGCGAATCAGTGTTATTGTCCCCCACTTCTCAGCCGACAGTCCTTCATGTTCTCCCACATCGGTATTGTACCATATGGAGCCATCGCGGAATACTGCGGTGATCTTCCACACATACACATCCTGCTGGCATGGTTTTCCGTTGAAGGTTCCATCCCAACTCTCAGCCGGTGTTCCAGCCTCATCCAGCAGGGTGCTGCTCCAGAGCAGCATGCCGTAGCTGTTGTACACCTGTGCC
>CAIJPI010000119.1 GCA_903822525.1 uncultured Bacteroidales bacterium
AACGAAATCGGTGGCAGATCGGGATCGTCGAATTCAAAACTGTCGATAATAGGCAATTGGAGCTCGCGCGAAACTATGTCGCCTGTAGTTGCCCCGCATAATATCTTTTTTCCTTCAAAATCTTTAACTGCTTCTCCAAGTAACACATCGTTCACTTCCTCGTAAGGAGGTCCGGTGCATAGCAATAGCTTGCGGGGTTCGCGAAAGTATATAACGGCACAGCTGGTATCGTCCTTTGGATGATACCCATCGTTGATATTGGCCATATTAACTACTTTGGCTGCCAGTTGGGTGGCCGAAATGAAAAGGTCGGCACTTACAAGTTGCTGAACATATTGTTCAAGATTTTCCGAACCCCAGCCAAAAGGGAACTTAGGACTTCCCATTCCGGATTGTGGAACCCCGTCGGAACAAATAATGATCCTGTCCTCTTTCTGATGTTTAAATGAACAGGTTCTGAGTTCTTTACCGGCATTTTTTTCGGAATCGAGGATAATATATTCCCATCCTGGATTGAATGGTATATTACCACGCAAACAGATGGTCTGAGGGTTGTCGTATTCCAGAATCCGGGTATCGCCGTCAATATCAATATCCACAATGGTAAAGGTGGAATAACTCATTTGCCGTTCACTGCAGACAGGTAATGTGTTCATTATTATCTCGGCAATCTTCCTGACTTCTTTATGCTCTTCGGCAAATTTCAGAGCCATGGTGGCAGTAAGTGTCGAAAGCATACTGGCTTTTACACCGTGACCCATACCATCCGAAAGAACAGCAATAATCCTGTTCTCCTCGTATATGCGCTGCGAAAGGAACTTATCACCACATATCCTCTCCAGGTCATGGTTTTTTTGCACCGTATTCACTTCCACATAAAACTGTCCTTCGCTCATCCTTAATTACTTTTTTTTTTCTTTACAATAGGAAGATTTCATGATTCAGGCAATCTGTTTCACCCTTCCACAATCAAAATCCTGTCATTTTATTCTATCAAGTCCCCAATATATAATCAACCCTTGAACCCTTGAACTCTTGAACTCTGAAACCCCAAATCCCCAATCCGAAATCCGAAATCCGAAATCCGAAATCCGACATCCGCAATCCCTACCCCTTACTCTTATGCGACTCTATAATCGAATTCAACATTTTTTCAGTCTTTGCGGCACCTTCACCCAGCAGGAAAGCTATTTGCTGCACCAGGTCAAGGTTTTGCTCAATTACTTCAGTTACCCGGTTTATTACTTCCTCTTTCCGGACTTCAGGCATATGCATATCTCTGATGACGGCACCAACGATTTTGTTCTTTTTTATGCTAAAAATGGTGACGTTCAGCAAATTTTCATTCAAATGAACATCACGGCCCACAACATCGTCATTGCTGCTAATCACATAGGCAAACAATTTATAGAATTGTACCGGAAGCAGTGTTTTTAAGTCAGCACCCAAAAGTCCTGGGATGATTTCGTTTATTTCAGCTGCTTCTTCTCCAAGTATGGTAACAAAGCTCTCATTTGAGCCTATTATTTTCATGTTTTCATCAACTATCACAACTGCTGTTGGAAGCTTGTGAAGCATGGTCTGTGTAGTTTCGAGTGCATCCTGGGCAAGCTGTTTCTCCGCCAGTGCTCTCTTTTCGGAATTTTGCAGGGCTTGTTGTGTTTTAGCTAGTTTTTCATTCGTAAGCTTTAACGAACGGATATAGTCCTGTTTGCTCTTTAACGAATGCATAATACACATGTCGGGACGCGTAATTCCATTGGCAACATCAATGGCAAAAGCCCGGCAGCTCTCGTATCCGCAAGCTTTGCAACCCAGGTTTTCTTCGCTGGTATTTTTTTCGATAATTTTCAGAACTTCTTCAATTTTTTCTTCTGAAGGATCCGCTAGGCGTTGATCGTTGGCAATAAAACCACGTTTCAGGTCGAGATGCTGGTATAGCTTTAGGTTGTTGTTCCACTTGGCCATATTAAAATCTTTCAGCCTTTTGGTAGTATAGGTTGTAACGGAGGATTGGCGATTATGCTTTTTGCCGCCGGGTTTCATGCCTGGGCCCATCATGCAACCTTCGCAGTAGAACATATTAAAATGCTTGCTGATATAGTCGATTCCCTGTTCAAACTGCTTTATTGCAGCCATGATCTGATCCTTATTTTCGACAGTGACGATTGTGCCGGTAAGCAGGTCCTGGTTGATGCCCGAAGCCTGAAGTATGCCTGTACTCACAGGGTACAATGATCCTTTATAACCGCGTGGATCGTTGAAATCGGAAAATTCAATGTTGCTCTCTTTTATTCCGTTCTGTTCGAACATTTCGCGCAGTTCGGCAAAGGTAAGTACTTCGTCAACTTTCGAAACTCCGTCAAACCGATCTGCTTCTTCTTTTGCTCCAATGCATGGGCCGATAAATACGACCTTAATGTCGCTGCCATAGAGTTCTCTTAACACCTTGGCATTTGCAATCATTGGATTAACGATAGGGGCAAGGTTGTCGATAAGTTGAGGGAAGTATTTTTCGACGAGCGAAACAATGGGAGGGCAGTTGGCAAGAATATAGTATTTTCCTAAAAAATCAGATATCAGTTCATTGTATTCTTTTGCAACCAGATCGACCCCGAAAGCCCCATCCTGAACATAGTCGAAGCCCATTTCGAGCAGCATCTTAACAAATTTCCGATAATCGGTAATGTCGTCGAACTCAGCCGAAATACAGGGATCAACAAGGGCGACAACTTTATGCTCCGATTTCAGGAGTTCATTAACTGCAGGTTTTGAATTGTAATAACTGATGGCTTGAGGATGGCAAACTTCAATACAACTGCCGCACCCTATGCACTTATCAGGCTGAATATACGGGATGTCGCCCGAAGGGCGTAATTCAACCGCCTTTACCGGGCACACCCGAACACAGGCATAACATACCTTACATTTATCTTCTTCAATAAACACGAGAGGTGTCTGCATCTTTTCCGTATTATTATTTTCGTGTTACAATTTCTGATTACTGTTTGTTCTGGTTTTAAAAGACTATTTAGGTTACATCCGCTTCCTCATCCCGAAAATACGAGCTTAAATACCCCTGTAATCGTTATTTCCCGATCGTGATAAAGAACGCATCCAGAATTGCAATTACAGAGTCTTCATCCTGACGTTCTTTTAATATGCCATCAAGTTTCAGCGAGGGTCCGGCTGCGCATTCGCCAAAACATCTTTCACCATGAAAACGTACTTCGTTAAGCAGGTTCCGATCGCGCAAATAATCATTAACAATCCTTACCAGTTGTTTATTTCCCCTGGCAAAACAGGAGCTGCCCAGGCAAATAACTACTTCCTTTTTTATCATTTCCATCTTTGATGCATTGTAAGCTGTCGGACACAAGTTTCATTCAGAAAACAAATATAGATATTAATGGATATCAAATTCAATTGTTAAGAGAATAACATTGTTATTTATTTCACAATAATAACAATTTATAAAAAGCAATACATTATTTTTGTAGTCAGTAATTTAAAGATAAATTATTCTTTGGCTTATGCAGGTTGCACTCGATGAAATCATCAACAGGTACAAATCCGGTTCACGCGAATCGCTTTTGCCGTTACTTCAGGATATTCAGATAGAGTATGGTTATTTGAATGAAGAAGCGATCCTTAAAGTAGGAAAGCATATTAAACTGCCTTCCAGTAAGGTATATGGAATAGCCACATTCTATGATCAGTTCCGGTTTATTCCAAAAGGGAAGTTTCATATCAAGGTATGCCGCGGAACGTCATGCCATATGCACGGATCATCCGGTATTCTGCGTGAAGTGGAAAGAGTGCTGAATATTAAAGAAGGCCATACCTCACGCGACGGACGTTTCAGCCTCGAAGCTGTAAGTTGCATGGGGGCATGCGGATCGGCACCGGTGCTGAATGTGAACGGGGAGTTCAAAACTGCACTTTCCATTCCTGACATTGCCCAGGTTATTGATTTTTACAGAAGTAGTATTTAATCCCGGTTCTGCTCCATGGACGAGAAACAATTTATAATTGAAAAAGTACTTTCATCCAAATCGGACCTGAAGCAACGCGAGGTTGTTGATTTTTTAGGTCAGATCAGGCATGAAACCGTTAGTCAGCCGGTGGTTTACATTGGTTCAGGTACTTGCGGAAAAGTTGCCGGAGCTGATGAAACATTCGCTGCAGTTACCCGCTACCTGACTGAGAAAAATATCAGGGCCGAAATTATCCAGGTTGGATGTATTGGTCTGTGTTCGTATGAGCCTATTGTCGACATCCAGCTTCCTGGCAAGGCCAGAATTTCATTCCGGAATATCACCCATGCCCTGGTTGAGCCTTTGCTCGATGATATTTTTAACAGCGAAGTGCCCTACGAAAATGTATTGGGGCAGTTTACCAATGCCAGGCATAACCGTTGGGATAATGTACCTTCAATAAGTGAGCTACCGTTTTTCAAACTCCAGCACCGTATAGTTTTGGCCAATTGCGGTATCAGTAACCCCGGTTCCATTTCTGATTATATTGCCAGGGGCGGCTACCAGGCCTATCTGAAGTGCATCCGGAATTATACAGGCGAAAAAATCTGCAATATTGTTGATCAAAGCGGTTTGCGGGGCAGGGGAGGAGGAGGATACCGGACCGGGGAGAAATGGTTAATGGCCCATAATTCGGTGAGCGATCAGAAATACCTGATCTGCAACGCAGCAGAGAGTGATCCCGGAGCTTTTATGGATAGAGCCGTAATTGAAGGGGATCCTCACTTATTACTGGAGGGAATTGCCATAGCAGCCTATGCAATAGGTGCTACCAAAGCCTATATCTATGTAATGGATGAATACAGCCAGGCATATTTCATGCTTGTGCAGGCACTAAACCAATTGAAAGAGTATGGTTTTACAGGGTATAATATTTTCGATAGTGGAATTGACCTGAAAATTTCGTTGGTTAGAGGACCGGGTGCTTTTGTTTGCGGCGAGGAAACAGCTTTAATAAACAGTATCGAAGGCAAGAGAGGAATGCCGCGGCCCAAGCCTCCATATCCGGCTATTGAAGGGCTTTTTGGAAAGCCTTCTGTTATCAACAATGTTGAAACCTTAGCGAATATCCCATATATCCTCAGGCATGGTCCCCAGCATTTTAATGAAATTGGGATTCCAGAAGCCCGTGGCACCAAAGTTTTTGCTATTTCAGGCAAAGCAATGATAACAGGCCTGGTTGAAGTACCCATGGGCACCAGGATCAGGGATATCATTTTTAAAATTGCCGGCGGAGTTAAAGATGGAAAGGATTTTAAAGCCGTTCAGATCGGTGGACCATCGGGGAGTTGCCTTCCTTTTTCACAACTTGATTTGCAGGTAGGTTATGAATCCTTATGGAAAGAAGGAGCGATTATAGGTTCGGGAGGCATGATTGTGATGGATGAGGATACCTGTATGGTGGATATCGCCAAGTTTTTCATGAATTTCCTTCAAAAAGAAAGCTGTGGAAAATGCATTCCCTGCCGCGAAGGAACCAGGCGTATACACGAAATCCTCGAAAATATTACCCGCCGACCCTCAGGCGAATCGGGTTACGAAGTACTCGAACGGTTTAAAGGTATTATGCAACTGTCTGACCTTTCGGAAGTAATACGGGATACATCACTTTGCGGGCTGGGGCAAACAGCTCCAAATCCGCTGATGAGTGCAATGAAATGGTTCAGGGAAGAGTTCGAAGAACATATTTTTGACCGTAAGTGCAGGGCCGGGGTTTGTAAGGAATTGAGGCTTTTTTATATCGATGTCGATCATTGCAACGGTTGTGTGGCATGCCTGCGCAAATGTCCGGTTAATGCTATTGTCGGTCAGCCCCGACAGCCGCACTTTATCATCGAGGAAAAATGTATAGGCTGCGGGATTTGCTTCGATGTTTGCAAGTTTGTGGCAGTAAAATTAAAATAATGGGGTAATGGGATAATGTGATAATGCGGTAATGTGATAATGGGATAATGTGATAATGCGGTAATGTGGTAATGTGGTAATGTGATAATGCGGTAAGGTGAAAATGCGGTAATGTGATAATGTGGTAAGGTGAAAATGCGGTAATGTGATAATGTGGTAATGTGATAATGCGGTAAGGTGATAATGTAATAATGTGAAAATGCGGTAATGTGAAAATGCGGTAATGTGATAATGCGGTAATGTGATAATGCGGTAATGTGATAATGCGGTAATGTGATAATGCGGTAATGTGATAATGCGGTAATGTGATAATGCGGTAAGGTGATAATGTAATAATGTGAAAATGCGGTAATGTGATAATGCGGTAATGTGATAATGCGATAATTAGCTAATGGGATAACGAGAGAATAAACGGATTAAGTAGGGCAATATATAGAGGGTCAGGGAATTGCAATTAGTGAAATCATGTAAATTCATTTTTAAAGGAATTAACACATTATCACATTAATTAATTAACACATTAATACATTTCATTGAATATCAAAAAGCGAGAAAATGTTATTCGATATAGAAGTTAACGGCAAAACCATTAAAGCCAAGCGAGGCGATACCTTGCTGATGGCATTGGAACGGAATGGGATAAAAGTGCCTACGCTATGCCATATTAAGGATCTGCTGCCTTCGGGTGCCTGCCGTATGTGTGTGGTTGAAGTGGAAGGCAGGCAGGGCTTGATTCCTGCATGTTCGCACCCGGTAGAGGAATGGATGAAAGTCCGTACTCACTCACCCCGCGTTATTAAAGCGCGCAAAACCAATACTGAGTTATTGCTCAGCAACCATCCCGACGACTGCCTGTATTGTGAGCGTAACGGAAATTGCGAGCTACAGAAATTTGCCGAAGACCTGAATGTTAGGGAGCGCCGTTTTTACGGCAAGAAAAACAAATACAAGACAGATCCTTCGAGTGCTAGCTTATTACGCGATCCGGCAAAGTGTATTTTGTGCGGGCGTTGTATAAGGGTTTGCGAGGAAATTCAGAAAATAACCGCGCTCGATTTTATCGGACGTGGAAATAAGACTCAGGTTGGGCCGGCTTTCAACAAAGGAATGAACCTTTCGAGTTGTATAAACTGCGGACAGTGCGTTATGGTTTGTCCAACAGGTGCACTGGCTGAAAAACAATACCCTGCCAAACTTCAGGATGCACTTCACAACCCGGCAGTGAAAACAGTTATTCAGTGTTCGCCTGCACTTTCGGTAACATTGGCCGAAGAGTTTGGGTTACGCATCGGTAAAGATATTGAAGGTATAATGTATGCCGCTTTACGTAAACTTGGATTTGATTATGTTTTCGATACCTCATTCGCTGCCGATTTACTTATTAACGAGCAGGCGAATGAATTTTATAACCGGCTGAAAGAGGGTAAAAATCTGCCCATGTTTTCCAGTTGCTGTCCGGCCTGGATAAAATATGCCGAACAAACATATCCCGATCTTTTTGGAAATGTATCGGCCTGTAAATCACCCCAGCAAATGCTTGGAGCATTGATTACCAATCATTTTGCACCTCAATCCGGCATTTCTGTTGATGATATTTACTCGGTTTCGGCTATGCCATGTATTGCCAAGAAATTTGAATCGCAACGTGAGCAAATGACGATCAAAGGAATTACCGATGTTGATCTGGTGCTTACTACAAGAGAATTAGCCCGATTGATTCGCCTGAATGGTATTGATATTGAACAGGTTGAGCCGGAATTATCCGATCAGCCATACCAGTCGCGGAGTTCGGCTGGCAAAATGCTTGCTGTTAGTGGCGGCCTCTCCGAGGCATTGATCCGCACCTTGCATTTTGTTATTACCGGTAAAGAGACCAATCAGCTTAAAATACAGGAACTTAGGTCAGCAAAAGGGCGAAAAGAATACTTTGTAAAAATTGGCGATTTTAAGCTAGGCTTTGCTGTGGTAAATGGTATTGGAAATGTTGAAGCTTTGATCTCGGAGATCAGGAAAGGACGCACCGATATTCACTATATTGAAGTTATGGCTTGTGAAGGAGGATGTGTTGGCGGTGGCGGACAGCCCATACATCCCGAAAACGACAATGTAAAAGCCAGAGCAAAATCAATTTACGAACTCGATGAAAAGGAATCAGTAAGATGTGCCCACCTGAATGCATCACTGCTCAAGGTATACAGCACATTTCTTCAAAATCCGGGCAGTGAAGTAAGCGTAAGCCATTTATTCACTACGTATGAGGAACGGGAAGTGATGGAATAAGGAGAATGTGAATTGCTGATAAAGAATTAACCCGGTATAGGTTTAAAGAATTGACACTGAAAATAGGATAGAAAAAGGAAAAGCTGAAACTGAAGAAAGCAAGTCCTTAAACATATTAACGTCATAATTTCTAATAACAATAACATTTATGAATTCTGCTGCTAACCTTTCTTCACACCAGGAAACTGATAAAAAGCTGGTCTTTACTGTAAAAGAAAGATGCAGGGTATGCTATACCTGTGTACGCGAATGCCCTGCAAAAGCAATTCGTATCACTGGCGGTCAGGCCGAAGTTGTTACAAGCCGTTGCATTGCCTGTGGAAATTGTATAAAAGTCTGCAGCCAGAATGCCAAAGTTTTCTATAAAGAAATTGATCAGGTAAAGCGACTTATTGAAACCAGTCCTAACGTTATTGCCCTGCTTGCTCCCAGTTTTCCGGCCGAATTTTATGATTTTGAAGATCATAAAGTGCTTGTTGGTATCATTAAATCCTTTGGCTTCAGTCATGTTACCGAGGTTTCGTTTGGTGCCGACCTGGTAGCACGGTATTACAAGGAGCAGCTTAACCTCGATATGCCGGCCATTTCGTCCGATTGTCCAGCCATAGTCGCATATATTGAGCGGTACGAACCCGAACTTACCAACAGGCTGGCAAAAGTTGTTTCGCCCATGGTAGCCATGGCCAGGGTAGTGCGCAAAGAGTATGGTGAAGGAGTAAAAATTGTCTTTATCGGACCCTGCCTGGCAAAAAAAGCCGAGTCGGACGAAATAGATGCAGCTCTTACGTTTCGTGAGGTACGCGAAATGATAGAGAATGCACGTATTAATATTTCAAAAATTGTTCCTTCCGAATTTGATCCGCCATTGGGAGGCCGCGGAGCTATTTTTCCATTAAGTCATGGTTTGCTCCACACCATGGAAGTAAACGAAGATATACTGAGTGAGAACGTGCTGGTGGCAGGAGGAAGGGCGAATTTCCAGGATGCGCTACGCGAATTTTCACAGGGTAATCTTGATGGGCATCATCTTCATCTTTTATGTTGCGAGGGTTGTATTCTGGGGCCAGGAATGTCGCCTTATCCCAATACATCACCTACCAGCATGCGCTTTGCGAAAAAAGCAAGAATCATCGGATATGCCAACCGCAAGATGTCTGAATTAGATAAAAGCCAGTGGCAGGAAAATCTGGATAAATACTCAAAACTTGACTTCTCGCGTAGTTTTCAGTCACGCGACCTGCGTTCGGTTCGCCCACCTGCCGAGCAGATCAAGGATATGCTTTACAAAATGGGTAAATATAGTCAGCAGGATCACCTGAATTGCGGTGCTTGCGGATACGATTCGTGCGAGGAACATGCTATTGCCATAATCAATGATTTGGCTGAAACAGAGATGTGCCTGCCATATTCAATTGAGAAACTTCATAAATACATTCGCGAACTCAATATTTCGAACGAAAAGCTGGCACATGTCCAGGAAGCATTACGTCATTCGGAGAAACTGGCCGGCATGGGACAACTTTCGGCCGGAATAGCTCACGAACTCAATAATCCACTGGGTGTGATCACGGTTTACAGTAACATCCTCAGGGAGGAACTGCCTGCCGACAGCCCCATGCTCCAGGATATTGATCTTATTGTTGAGCAGGCTGACCGTTGCCGGAAAATAGTAGGAGGTTTACTGAATTTTGCACGTAAAAACCAACTCAACCTCAGTGAAGCGGATGTGGTGAAACTTGCCAGGCACAGTATTGATTCTGTTATCATTCCTGACGAAGTTACGTTGAGGTTGAATGCCCAAATTACTGATCCTTTAGCGAACCTCGATTACGACCAGATGACACAGGTTTTTACAAACCTTCTGAAGAACGCTGTTGAAGCCATGACCGGTAAAGGAGAGATCACTTTTGATTTGTTTGATTCTGCCGATCAGTTTACTATCAGCATATCAGATAACGGTTCAGGAATACAGGCCGAAAATATGGATAAGCTTTTTACACCTTTTTTTACTACTAAAGGCTTGGGGAAAGGAACCGGACTCGGGCTGCCGATTATATACGGAATTGTTAAAATGCATAAAGGGGATGTAATTGTTAAATCCAATGTTGATCCATTGTCAGGACCTACAGGGACAACTTTTACGATTACTATTCCGAGGAATAGGTTGGTTTAGGAGGGAGTGATAGGGTGAGGGAGTGAGAGAGAGTGAGGGAGTGAAGGGGCGAAGGTGACATGGAAAATGAGATGTTAACTTTATGCAATTTAAGGAATTGAATATACAGAATAAAAGATGATAAATTTATAATGCTCATGAAGAAGAAAATATTAATTGTTGACGATGATATGGATTACCTGTTCCAGATGCGCACGAAAGTGGAGCAGATGGGCTTCGAGACCATTACAGCCGAAAGTCAGGCTGAAGCAGAGAAAGTGATTCAGGAGATAAAACCGGATTTATGTATCCTCGACCTGATGATGGAGAGCGACGACAGCGGTTTTATACTTAGTTATAAAATCAAAAGAAAATATCCTGATGTGCCTGTAATCATTGCAACAGCTGTTACAGCCGAAACCGGTATGACCTTCGATGTTCATGCTGATGAAAGCACCCAGTGGATCAATGCGGATCTTTTCCTGGATAAGGGAATTCGATTCGACCAATTGCAGCGTGAAATAAAAAAACTACTGAAACTATAGGCAATGGCAACTTTTAAAATACTTATTATTGACGACGAGCCGGGTATTCGCGAAGGTACAAAGCGAATACTTCAGAATTTTAAGGTTGATTATCCTTTTATGGATGAGCAGATCGATTTCCAGGTATTGGAAGCCGGAACAGGTAAAGAAGGAATAGAAATTATCGACAGGGAACTGCCGGAAATATTGTTGCTTGATAATAAATTACCTGATATTCAAGGTATAGAGGTGCTTGAGTATGTTAAAAACAAACATTACGATATTATCGTAGTGATGATTACTTCCTATGCTTCGCTCGAACTGGCAGTAAAAGCTACCCGCGACGGGGCCTACGATTTTATTCCAAAACCATTCACCCCACAGGAGATCAGGGCTTCGGTCGAAAATATAACCAAACAGATCTTCCTGAAAAGGATGACGCAAACCCTTAATAAAACAGGGAAACAGATCCGTTTCCAGTTTTTGTCGGTTCTGTCGCACGAACTGAAAGCCCCACTCAATGCTATCGATGGTTATCTGAAGATGATTAAGGAGCGGCAGTTTGGAAATCATATTGATGCTTACGATGAAATGCTTGATCGTTCGATGGAACGAATAAAAGGCATGCGTCAGCTCATACTCGATCTGCTCGACCTGACGAAAATTGAAACAGGAAAACCGACTCAGAAACTCGAAAACGTGGAAATACGTAAGATCATCCAAATGTCGGTTGATACAATACGACCCTATGCCATCCAAAAGGATGTTGACCTGTATATCAACTCCCGCGAAAATATTGAAATGAAAGCGGATGCCGGAGAAATAGAGATTATTATGAATAACCTCATCTCGAATGCTGTTAAATATAATAAAACCGGTGGCCGGGTAGACATTTTTCTTGAAAAAAAGGACGGCAAGATTAAAATTACCGTTTCTGATACCGGTATAGGCTTAAAAAATGAGGATAAAGAGAAAATTTTTGATGATTTTGTAAGGATCAAAAGTACACAAACACGAGAGGTAACTGGCAGTGGATTAGGACTTTCCATTGTCAAAAAAATAGTTGATATGTACCAGGGTTCCATCGAAGTGCAAAGTGAACCTGAGCGTGGAACCACATTTATTATAACTTTGACTGAACCAGATGCGTAAATTGTGCGATAAAAAAGGATTAAATACAATATATTTCAACAAATAATCAAAAAAAATGGCAGCAAAAAAACTTCCGGATAAAACCGTTGAACGCCTCAGTCAATACAGACGGACTTTACTTATTGCAAATGCAGCTGGGAAACATCATATTTTTTCACACGAACTGGCAGCCTTGCTGCATATTACATCTGTACAGGTAAGGCGTGATATCATGCTTATCGGATACTCTGGAACACTGAGACAGGGATATGATGTTAAGGAGCTTATTGAAATAATCGGTAAGATCATCGATAGCAAGGATGGACAAAAGGTTGCCGTTATCGGTATTGGAAACCTGGGACGCGCCATTATCGGCTATTTCAGCGGTAAGAGAACAAAACTGACTGTGGTCGCCGGTTTTGATATCAATCCTGAAAAAGTTGAACGTGTATATGCTGGTGTCTGGTGTTATCATTTTGATAAGCTTACTGAAATTATTAAGCAGGAAAATATAACCATTGCCGTTTTAACAGTTCCTGCAAGCGATGCCGCCAACGTTGCTGATCTGCTGGTGATGGCAGGTATAAAAGGTATACTAAACTTTACGCCTAAGCCCATCAACGTGCCATCGAATGTGTACCTCGAAGAGTATGATATCATTACTTCGCTCGAAAAACTCGCTTACTTTGTGAAAAAAGTGTAGGGAAGGAGATTTTGAGTGTTTCGTGCTGTCATGTTTTCTTTTCGATGTTAGGCAGTAAACAGAATACACAAGTATTGATATGAGGATTTTCTACGATTTCGATCATTTAGCTGCCATTCCGAACCCTGTTGTAACAACCGGCAGTTTCGACGGCGTGCATGTGGGTCATAAAGCAATTATAAACCGTATCAATACTATTGCCCGCGAACTGAAAGGGGAGAGCGTTCTTATTACTTTTCACCCACACCCCAGAAAAGTACTGTTTCCTGAAACCGCCGGGAAAGACCTGTTTCTTATCAATTCGCAGCGCGAAAAGATAGAATTGCTGCGCAAAGCCGGTCTTCAGAATCTGATCATTGTGGCCTTTACTCCCGAATTTGCTCACATCTCGTCAATCGATTTCATACGCAATATTCTGGTTGCCAAATTGCACGCCCGGAAAATTGTTATCGGTTTCAATCATCAGTTTGGATACAACAGAGAAGGGAATTTCGATTTTTTACGCGAACTGGGCGAATACTACCACTTCGAAGTAGAAGAAATACCTGAGCAGGATATTCACAATGAAACGGTTAGTTCCACTCTTATCCGTAAATCGCTTCAGGAAGGGCGTATACAGCGTGCCAATGCATACCTCGATCATCATTATATGATCATTGGAAAGCTATCGGCAGGCAGTACCCTTCTGAAAGAAAGTAATCTGAATACGCTTATCATTGATATTGAAGAAGAATGTAAGTTGATACCACCGGATGGAGTGTATGCTGTGCGTATCTTAGTGGACAGGAACTCGTTCAAGGGAATTCTTAATATCAAGAATAGCAGGTATGGCAACGACAGGTGTAAAGATGAAACAATAATTGAATTTTTTCCGTTCGGCGCCATGGAATCGCTTGTTGGAAAAGATGCAACCATTTACTTTGCAAAATATATACGACAGGAACTTGATTTCAATGGAATTGATGAACTTAAAAACCAACTTGAAAATGATAAATTGATGGTGGAGGAGTTGATATATTGAGAGTTGTGAGGATTAAAGGTTCAAGGGTTCAAAGGTTCAAAGGTTCAAGGGTTCAAGGGTTCAAGGGTTCAAAGGTTCAAAGGTTCAAAGGTTCAAGGGTTCAAAGGTTCAAGGGTTCAAAGGTTCAAGGGTTCAAGGGTTCAAAGGTTCAAGGGTTCAAGGGTTCAAAGGTTCAAGGGTTCAAGGGTTCAAGGGTTCAAGGGTTCAAGGGTTCAAGGGTTCAA
>CAIJPI010000120.1 GCA_903822525.1 uncultured Bacteroidales bacterium
GCCCGCCAACCTGAAAGTATTGGGCGATATACTCGAAAGGGAAGGGTATAAAGTGAGGCCGGTTCCCAGTGGCAAGCTGGCATTGCAGGTTTCAGCCATCGCTAAGCCCGACCTTATACTTCTCGATATCATGATGCCGGGCATGGACGGTTTCGAAGTTTGCCGGCAATTGAAAGAAAGCAAAAGCTTAAGTGATGTGCCGGTTATATTTATCAGCGCCCTTAACGATACCAGCGACATTGTGAACGCTTTAAATTCGGGAGCAGTAGATTACATTACCAAACCTTTCAGGGCCGAAGAAGTAATTGCCCGCGTAAAAACACACCTTAAGCTTTATCATCAAAACAAGGAGTTGCATGAACTGAATGCCACAAAAGACAAATTCTTCTCCATTATTGCTCACGACCTTCGCAGCCCTTTCAATAATTTTCTGGGGCTCACTCAAATCATGGTTGAAGAGCTGCCACTCTTAACCATTACCGATCTGGAAGAAATTGCACTTACTTTAAGAGACTCAGCCGTTAACTTGTTCAGCTTACTTGGCAATCTCCTCGAATGGGCTCGCATGCAGCGGGGCTTAACCACTTTTGAGCCGGTTCTGTGCAAATTGATGCCCGAAGTTTCAAAAATCCTGGCTTTAGCTGAACAAGCTGCTGCAAAAAAGGGAATAACGGTCAGTTATTCTATTCCTGACGATCTGACCGTGTTTGCCGATTACAATATGCTGGGAGGTGTTATGCGTAACCTGGTATCGAATGCCACCAAATTTACCGACAAAGGCGGCGCTATAACCATAACAGCCAAACCCGGCTCGGCAGGCTGGGTTGAAATCTGTATTCAGGATTCGGGTATAGGCATGGATAAGGACATGATCGCCAACCTTTTCAGTCTTGATAAAAATACCAGCCGGCCCGGCACCGTGGGCGAACCGAGTACCGGCCTGGGGCTTATTATATGTAAAGATTTTATCGAAAAACACGGAGGAGAACTGCGGGTCGAAAGCGAAACAGGTCAAGGAAGCACCTTCCGAATCACCTTACCCGCCGACAGTTCATGGGAGGAGAAAAGCAAAACGGCAATGACTACCGCTGCCGAAAAACCTGCCGGCAATTCCGGGAAGCTAAAAATACTGATCGCTGAGGATGACGAAACATCACAGTTGCTGTTAGCTATTGCTGTGAAAAAGTTCAGCAAAGAAACGATAAAAGTATACACTGGTGCCGATGCTGTAACGGCTTGCCATAACAACCCCGATATCAATCTGGTGTTGATGGATGTTAAGATGCCCGGAATGGATGGATACGAAGCTACACGCCTTATACGGCAGTTTAACAAAGAAGTGGTGATTATTGCACAAACGGCTTATAGCCAGATTGGCGATCAGGAAAAAGCGATGGAAGCCGGATGCAATGATTTTATCTCCAAACCTATTGAAGTTGACCTGTTAAAGGAAAGGATCGATAAATATTTTGTTGTTTAAGTATACGCCTGCTATGCAAACAATACGTTTAAAATAGAGAACCGCAGAGTTAGATAATCCCTCTGCGTAACTTTGCGCTTTCTTTGCGTAACTCTGCGTTAAAAAAGATGGTTCTGTTTTAGAATATTGTAGCAGGAATTGATTCTGTTATATAGTGCATTGTGCATAGTGCTATGTGCTTAGCATCATTTATTTGTATTTATCAATCCTGTAACTTGTCTGCGTTATACTCTCTGAGCACTTTGCAC
>CAIJPI010000121.1 GCA_903822525.1 uncultured Bacteroidales bacterium
CTGAAGTTTTTCAAGTTCCAGACCTTCGCCTTTGAACTCATAAATGATATGCATCGAGGTATAGTGTTTAGGATGTTCTTCGGTCATTTCAGCTTCAACCCTGATATTGAAATATTCGGGCTCAACGCGCATTTTTTTCAGAATTGAAACTACATCCATTCCTGTGCATCCTGCCAAAGCAGCAAGCATAAGCTCTTTTGGACGGGCGCCTTCGTCGTTTCCGCCTACTACGGGCAATGCATCCATAACAACATGATGACCGCTTACAACAGCATCAAATTTCATATTTCCCTGCCACAATGTGTCAACTGTATGTTTCATAATATTTGTTCGTTTTGATTACGATGCAAAATTACACCGACTTTATTAGCAAAAATGAAACTTAAGATCAAGATGAATAGTCAGGAAGTTGAGATTGCACAGCTTTATTGTTGAGATAGTTCTTACTTTTGCATTTCGACTTATTTAAACAAATGAAAACATACTCCACTATTGATGATTGCGTGCTTGGAGGACTTGATGCCCCTTGTTTTGCAAATCTATTGCCCGAAGAAATCGAATTAGTAAAAGACAGCAAAATACAGGTACAATTCCGTAAAGGAGAGAGCCTGACTAAACAAGGAGCATTTGCATCAAGTGTATTGTTTGTTGTTGAAGGATTGGTGAGGCAATATATAATTGGTGATACAAACCGTGATTTTAATCTTCGGATCATACGCAGTGGCGAGTTTATTGGCCTTTCGGCAGCATTCAGCAAACATACCTACGATTATTCAACAGTTGCTCTAAAGGAAACATTAGCTTGCCTGATTGAGAAAGATGCAATTGCCGGCCTGATTAAAAGTAATGGCAGTTTTGCCTATGGTTTGATAAACAGGTATTACGAAAACGACAGCTCTTTATACGATACCATCCGCAGCATGATGTATAAACAAATGCATGGACGTCTTTCCGATGTTTTGCTGTACCTCGATACTATGAAGTATAACAACGAAAGTATTTTCGGATATCTTTCGCGTAAAGAAATCGCCGATTTTGCCGGGCTATCTACTGAAAGTACAGTAAAACTGCTGAAAGGATTTGAGCAGGATGGTCTTATACGCCTTATTGATAAGGATATTGAAGTGCTGAAACGGGAGAAACTGATTGAAATCAGCAAAAGAGGATAATGTATGTAATTCTGGTTCTTCCTGAAAGCCTATTTTCTAATTACCTTCTTCCTCTTGACTTACAAATAATCAGTCTTTTCAACACCCATATTTATGAATGGTTTAATAGCTCTGTCGTAAATCCCGTGTACATATGCTATTGCCATTCCATAATTAGTAACCGGAATACCGGCATCAATCGCTGGTTTCAAGCGATTAACAAGTTGTCTGCGGGTAATCATACAACCACCGCACTGAACTACCAGCGCATAATCCTGTATATTACGATGAATAACATTAAGACCGGCTACTGTATCGTATTCCAGTTTTTTACCGGTAAAATTGCTAAGCCATCGCGGAATTTTCACTCGGCCAATGTCGTCGCACGAAACATGATGACTGCATGATTCCAGGATAAGAATTCTATCTCCGTCTTTCAGTTCACCGATTTTAGGCGTACCTTTTATATAATGTTGAAAATCGCCTTTCTGCCTGGCTAATACAATACTGAAACTGGTCAAAGGAATTTCTTTTGGGATGGAAGCATCTGCTTTCAGAAAAACCTGGCTATCGGTAATAACCAGTTTGGGTTTGGGCTCCATCCTTTTGAAAAATGCATCCACTTCACGTTCCTTGCAGATTACTACAACTCCGTCGTGGTCCAGTACATCCCGGATAACCTGCACCTGTGGCAGGATCAGCCGTCCTTCGGGAGCTTCAATATCAATGGGTGTAATGAGCAGAACAGTATCACCGTACGAAATTAGATCACCTACCAGTGTACCGGGTTTCCATGCTGTTTCGGGCAGAAAATCCCGCATCAGTTTCACTAATGGCTCAACACTGGAGGTATAAAGCGTGCTGAATTCAAGAATAACAGTCTGCAGTTCATTCTCTACAACTGATGTTGTTTCAGGTGAAAGAGATTTTTCATCCGATTTATTATGAACTACCAAATAAGGAACATCCAACTTATTAAACTCATCTATAAGCCCGTATTCAAAGCTACCAATTGTATTATCAGTGATTAGCAAAATAGCCAGATCAATAATTTTCATCACTTCACGGCTGCGGGCAATTCTTTTCTCACCCAGCATTCCTTCATCGTCGATACCGGCAGTATCAATGAGCACCACAGCACCCAGCCCCCCAATTTCCATGTTTTTCGAAACCGGATCAGTGGTCGTTCCGGGGACTTCCGACACAATTGCAACTTCCTGTCCGGCCAAGGCATTTATAAGTGAACTCTTGCCACTGTTTCGCTTGCCAAAAATTCCAATATGCGGACGAATTTCTTTCCCTTTTTTCATTTTATACTTTGCCTGTAATAAATAACAGGCTTTTTCTGATACTATGCAATAACCTTGTTTATTCTTATTCAATCAGATCATTAAGCGTAAACCCTGTTTTCAACAAATTTTCCGGCTTAAGAATAATTTCAATCTTTTCCTGATCCAAAATTCCCAACTTACTATTTGCCTCAAAAACATCACAGCCGGAAGCTTTCATTTCTTTTGCTAACAAAACTGCTTTGTGATAACCTATAAGCGGGCTTAATGCGGTTGTGATGGCAGGACTTCTATACAATTGTCCTGCACCGGTTCCTGGTGAAATCATTAAACCCTCAATCAGATTAGCTCCAATTGTGTTATCTGCTGCAATCAGAAGCTTTATGCTTTCGAGTAGAGCATGCCCGATAACCGGGAGGTATGCATTCAGATCAAGACAGCCTTGTGCGCTTAATGAACTGATCAGCATATCGTTACTATATATTTTATGTGCAGTGCTAACCACAAACTCAGGAATGACCGGATTAACTTTTCCAGGCATAATTGAACTACCAACTTGTTTCTGAGGTATACTGAAACCATGAATTCCAGCAACATCTGAAGCCAGAAGACGAATATCCGAAACCATCTTTTCAAGGTTAACGGCATGCGCTTTCAGAATTGCATGCACTTCAACAATGGAATCAAGATTATTGGTAGCATCAGGCAGATTCTCGCTTCTGGTTAAAGGCAGGCCTGTGATTTTTTGCAAAACCGGGACAACTTCCATAATAAAGAACCTTGGAACAGCCATGCCAGTACCTACGGCACTTCCGCCTAAGTTTACAACTTTAATCCTTTCGAAACATTTTGAAACCCGCCACCAATCACGCGATAATGCTTCACTGTATGTGCTGAACAACATTCCATAAGAAGATGGCACTGCTTCCTGCATCTGCGTATATGCGATCCGCAGTTCTTTCCGGTAATTACCTTCAAGGATTTCAATTTTCTGACGTAAAGCGTTGATAGAGGATTCCAGCTCACCCAATAGGTGCATGGCTGCAACCTTCAAAGCTGTTGGAACTACATCATTAGTCGATTGGTAAATATTCGCTGCTTCAATAGGGTCGATCCGGCCATAGTTCCCCGGATCAAGGCCCAATTCTTTCAAAGCAACATTGGTTATGATTTCGTTCACATTCATGTTTATGCTTGTCCCGGCACCTCCGCTGATAGCAGGAACAATAAAAGAAGTATAATTCAGTCCCTCCGAAATTTGAGTGGCAGCTTTTTCGAGGGCATCAACTACTTCTTCGTCAATAAGACTGAGAGGTAATTCAGAACCTTTACTTTTTTCTTTTACCGCAATGCAGAAACTACGATAAACCCGGTAACAGCATATCTTTACTGTTCCCATAGCTTTATACCATTCAATATGAAACGGGGTATGATCAGGAAAATTTTCCTGCGCCCTCAGGGAATGTATGCCATATAAAACATCAGCCGGAACCTGCTTTGATCCCAGTGAATCTTTTTCTGTACGGTAATTTAGTGACGACATGAGCCGGGGTTTTTAAAACCCAAACTTACTGCTTTTTCTGTTTTGCAGCACTATATTGTCTAACATTCAATGGCTCATAAACCGACAACCGCTCATTGAGTTGTTTGTTATCTGTAACCATGATTGTTAACCTGCCTGAAGGCATAACCTGTAATGATATTAAAAAATCTTTGTCAGTATCTCCAAGGCTGTAATTCATATAACTTACGCTTGAATTTTCCTGAACAATTTCACTGTTGCCTGGACCTCCGCTTGCTTTAAAATTACCACCTGCCGATAATTTAGCTTTTGAAGCTATCCGTTTTGCTTCATTCAATGCTAACACATATGTTCCTGTGTATACAAGTGAAACTGAGTTAAATCCTTCACTATGATCATCAGCTGAAGTATAATTTGAAAATACTTTATCAAATTTCATCCCCTCTGGTTCAGTAATCCCCAGGCTACTTACCCATTCAGGCATTTTGTCCGGATTATGGATTTCATCCAGCACTGCTTCACTGCGCTTCATTTGTAATCGCAGTATTCCAGCCAGGCTATCGTATTTAGCCCTTGTTATATCACCCGAAGCAAGTTTTTTATCTAATGAAATAAGACGACTTTCAAAATCAATATCAGTATTCGTCACTTTTGCAGGCAATCCTGCTTTAAGAATAATATTTCCGCCAAATCCGACAAAAATTGCAATAATTAATCCAATAAAAGAATATATGATTTTATTTTCAATTTTTAATTTAATCATGTATTTGTTTTTCGTTCATACTGTAGGCAACCCTATTCGTGCCATTGAAGGTAATATTTATAAACGGCAAAATTAATCTATTATTGTATATCAACAACATAACACAAATAACCATTGAAACGCTTTAAATCAAATACCTATAAATAATATTTATTTTCATTATTTTCTATCAACAATTGTCTGTTTTTAATCTGTAAAGTTTCAAACAACTTGACCGAAATTATCTACTTTAGTTGCTTAAAATATTAGACTCATTTTATTTACAACAACCTATATGGAATATAGATATCTGGGAAATTCAGGCCTTAAAGTTTCAGAACTATGCCTGGGCGTAATGACCTTTGGTGGAGATACAGTTAAAAATGAAATAGCAACAGTGACACAGAAGGATGCTAACATTATAACCTCTGCTGCTATCGACTTAGGAATCAACTTCTTTGATACTGCTGATGTTTACTCAGGTGGTGTTTCCGAAACTGTACTTGGAAAAGCACTAGGAAATCACCGGAAAGATGTGATTATTGCGACAAAAGTCCGTTTTGCTATGGGAAACAAGCCGAACGAAACAGGACTATCAAGGTATCATATAATTAAAAGTTGTGAAGACAGCCTTCGTCGCCTTGGAACTGATGTAATCGATTTGTATCAAATTCACAGCTATGACGCAGGGACTCCTTTGGAGGAGACCTTGTATGCAATGGATCACCTTATTCAATGCGGCAAGGTTCGCTATATAGGATGTTCAAACCTGACAGCATGGCAGACTATGAAAGCACTTTCTATCTCTGAAAAGTTGAATCTCCAAAAATTTATCACTACTCAACTTTACTACTCCATTGGTATGCGCGATATTGAGAATGAACTGGTACCACTTTGTATCGACCAACATATGGGAATACTATGCTGGAGTCCGCTCTCAGGAGGTTTTTTTACAGGGAAATTCAGGAAAAATTCAGAAATGCCTTCTGACGCACGTCGAAGCAACAGACAGGCATCAAGTTTTAAGTATTGGCCGGTTGATGAAGAAAAAGGTTTTGAAATTGTTGAACATCTCGAAAGGATAGGAACGCTATATGATAAAACGATTGCACAAACGGCTCTAAATTGGTTGCTTCATCGTCCGAATGTTACCAGCATCATTATCGGCGCCCGAAATATTCAGCAACTGAATGAAAATGCCGGTGCTTTGAACTGGAAACTTTCGGCTTCTGATATGGAACATTTAGACACAATCAGTAAACCAAGCATTCCATATCCATTATGGCATCAGATGTATTCGGATCAACGCTAAACATCCTCCTGCAAGCTTATTCTTAATGAAGAAACATCATCAATATCAAGGATGTGTTTCACGCATTCTCGATTAAATATCTTTCCATTAAACATAAACGAATAAGTCTTTTCCTAAATATAAGGATTCTCAATCCCCATTTTCATACTTTTTTAGGGATTACTAATTATCATTTTATTATTAATATTGGGATTCTAAATCCTTAGAATGTTGTATATTTGCACTTTAATAGAAAAAGAGCAAGATGTATTTACCCAGAGCATATGACAATTTAGACTTTAGATGGAAAAAAGGGAAAGCTCTGATTATATCGGGTCCACGTCGTGTAGGTAAGACTACACTGGTAAAGCAATATCTGAATAAGTCAAAACTCAGGTTCCGTTTTGAAACCGGGGATGATTTTCGCACCAGACAGGTTTTCGAATCTCAGGATCTGCAACTTATCCGCGATTATCTTACCGGGTTGGATATTATAGCTATTGATGAAGCACAGCGTATCCGTGAAATTGGCTATGGGTTGAAACTTGTAGTGGATAATATTCCTGAAATAAGAGTAATTGCAACGGGATCTGCATCATTTGCTTTGGCGGGGCAGGTAGGCGAACCCCTTACCGGACGGAAACTCTCATTAAATATGTACCCAGTTTCCGTACTTGAACTTTCAGCTGTTTATTCCCCTTTTGAATTACAGCAAAAACTGAATGATTTTCTCATATATGGCTCATATCCTGAAGTACTTCTTACCGAAAATAAATCCGAAAGAATAGAAATATTAAAAGAAATCTCAGGATCCTATCTTCTCAAAGATATCCTTGAAATGGATAGAATAAAAAGCCACAAGACTGTTGTCAACCTATTGAAAATGCTCGCACTTCAGGTTGGACACGAAGTTTCATTTTCAGAACTGGGCAGGCAATTACAGGTTGACAATAAAACAGTTGCACGATATGTAGATCTTTTCGAAAAATCTTATATTATCTATTCCTTGTCAGCATTCAGCCGTAACCTGAGGAATGAATTATCCGGTAAAAACAAGTATTATTTCTATGATAATGGTATCCGCAATGCCCTTATTTCCAATTTCAACTCGTTGGATATGAGAAATGATACCGGCTCACTATGGGAGAACTTCATGGTGCTTGAACGAATAAAACGGAATGCTTACAAAGGTTACAGCCCGAACCTCTTCTTTTGGAGAACCTACGATCAGAAAGAAATCGATATGATAGAAGAACGTGATGGCGGGCTTTTCGGATACGAATTTAAGATAGGCAAGAAAATACCAAAACCTCCTAAACTTTGGACAGACACTTATAATGAAGCTTCCTACAGTGTATACAATACAGAAAATTACCTGAATTTTATCGTTGAGGAATCAAATCCGCCATATTACCCGCCAATGAACAGGCAACCAACACTATAAAAACAAGACTGTCTTATTCAAACTTTTTCATTCTCTCATCCTGCTGTGCAAGAGTGAATAATGAATAGTCACAGATAAGACAGTCTCTATATTTAACTTGGAATCCTTACATTATCTTCGAATTCACCAGTTCCAGAATCTCCGATTCCATTGCAATTGCACTCTCCTGAATCTGTGTCCCTTCAGCAAGAATTTTTTCAACAAATGTTTTATCCTGCATGCCCGAGGCATTGATTTTTACATTCAGAAAAGCGCCCATCACAGCTGAACGTGCTGCAAGTGCACCCACTCCTGTATCGGTTACTGAATTCGGATTACCGGTTTCGGCCATAGCTTTGATAATTTCCATTGATTCAAATGAACGTTTCATTACTCGCAAAGGAACTTCTATAGCATATCGTGTTGCATCCTGAATAGCAGTTAACCGAATAGTTTTTTCACCATCATTGCTTTTCGGCAAACTAAAAGCATCCATTATCAGGTTAAATGCCTTTGTATCCTCATCTACCAGCATCAGCAATTCATCTTTCAGTGTCTGCCCTTTTTCAGCCCAAAGGCTGAATTCTTCCCAACGATTATCCCAACCGGCTTTGTGTGAGGATAGATTGGCAACCATCGTTGCAAGCGATATGCCCAGTGCACCCATTGCAGCCGAAACAGAGCCTCCACCCGGAGCCGGAGACTCAGATGCCGTTTCATCAGCAAAACCGGCAACAGTCATACTGACAAGTTTCTTATCATGGTTGTCTGCTAATAGGTATTCAATTATTTTTTCTTCCGGATTGAACGGCTTCAGATCATCGAGCCCAAGTGATTTTATGGCGATTTTCACTAATTCTTGTTCCGATACTCCAACCGAGCGTTGTTGCCTGCGCAGAAAATATTTCCCTGCATCGGTCATAGCTTTTAGCGGAATTAATCCAACAAGTTCAGAGCCTGTTACACGCATTCCACGCTCCTGAGCCTTTATACAGGATTCTTCGAAAGCTACATGAACCGGCGTAATACTGATATTTGTCAGATTAATTGAAACCTGGGCTATACCATATTCTTCTATAAACCAGCCTATTGCTTTGCAAGCCTTGAGCGAACCGGGAGTCCATATTTCTTTTCCATTATCATCCTTTTCAATTTTCCCTGTAACAAGATTTCCTTCACGGACTGGACGACCTTTTTCACGAATATCAAATGCAACAGCATTTGCCCTTCGAACAGATGTAGTATTCAGGTTAACATTATATGCAACCAGAAAATCGCGGGCACCTACAGCAGTTGCTCCTGAAAAGGAAACTCTCTCCGTATATTCAGCCGGGCCGAAATCGGGTTTCCAGTGAGGATCATTGAGTTTATTAGGTAATCCTTCATATTCACCTGATCGGTTGTTGGCAAGATTTCGTCGCTCTTCAGTAAAAGCAGCATTTTCATAGCAATAGACAGGAATCCCCAATTCGTTGCCAATCCGCTCGGCAAGTTTACGGGCATAGGCCGCTGTTTCTTCCATTGTTATACCTGCTATTGGAATCAACGGGCAAACATCGGTAGCGCCAAAACGAGGGTGTTCCCCTTTATGCGTGCGCATATCGATAAGCTCAGAAGCCTTTTTTACTGCTTCGAATGCAGCTTCAATTACTTCATCAGGCGTTCCCACAAAAGTTACAACTGTTCGGTTTGTTGCTTTACCAGGATCAACATCCAGCAGACGAACTCCTTCAACCGATTCAATCCGGTCAGTGATCTGCTTGATAATAACCATATTACTACCTTCGCTGAAATTGGGGACACACTCAATCAACTGCTTCATATATTTTTGTTTTTCAATGTTTTAACTAAATAGCAAATTCAATATGCGGAGCAAAATTAACAAAATAGTGATGAGGGGAAGCATTTACTTTAATTTATGTAACCAAGAAATTAAAGTCATTAAACTCAGTCTTAAACCAGTCTTGGATATTGGGCTATGAATTTGCGATTAGCCACTTACTGCTTAAAAACAAATCGAGTAATTGACATGAATCAGGCACAGGTCATGAGATATGCTTATAAATATAGTATTTTTGAGGTCTTAATACTTTTTATATGCTTATTGAAATTGCCGTTTTCAACCTCGAATCAGCCATATTAGCTGCCCATTCAGGTGCACATCGTATTGAGCTCTGTTCTTCCCCTGCCGAAGGTGGACTCACGCCTTCGCCTGCCACTATGAGGCTTGCCAGGAAGTATGTTAAAATCCCAATTCATGTAATGATCCGACCCAGGGAAGGTGATTTTTGCTATTCCGAAAAAGAGTTTGAAACCATGCTCCTTGATGTGGCTGCAGCCAAAATGGTTGGAATGGAAGGTATTGTAGCCGGAATTCTTAATCCTGACGGAACAATAGATGAGGAACGCACTTCAATTCTGGTGGATGCAGCTGCCCCAATGAATGTCACTTTCCACAGAGCTTTTGACATGACTTCTGACCTTTTCCAGGCTCTGGAGGCTATAATTAATACAGGATGTTCCAGGATTCTTACATCAGGTGGAAATCAGTCTGCTCACGAAGGAATAGACAACCTAACCGGACTGGTAAAGAAAGCCGGAACCCGTATATTAATTATGCCAGGTAGTGGTGTAAATCAGGACAATATAAAAAGAATAGCAGACACTACAGGAGCTATTGAAATGCATCTTTCTGCGCGTAGTTTTATTCCCGGAAGAATGAGTTTTAAAAAGCAGCAGGTTACCATGGGTGGACCTGTAGTAGTACCAGACTATGAAATACAATTACCCGATGAAACTGTGATCCGAAATATCCTGAAATTATTTCCATAGGTATACAGGCAAAACCAAAATAAAGCTTTTAACAAAAATGCTTACTAATAATCATTCCCTACTTGATTATTAACTGTTAAGTCTTGAACCTGAAAATCTAACGCTGAAAAGCAATCTTGAGTATTACCAAATCTGCCCCATGTCCGTTCCTATAATATACATTCTTTTCTCAATTCTCCTTTTGTTTTTTGGATCTTCCTGGCTTGCAAAAGGCATTTCCACATTTGCTGCAACAAATGACACGTCATCAAATAATACCAGGCTTAATATAGCTATTATCAAGTCAAGCTCCCCTTTGTTTGCAGTAAGTCTTGCCGCAGCTTTCACTGGCCATGGAAACATTGCGGTTTCGGGTGTCCTGGGAAGTGTTATTTTCAACCTTTGCATTATCACAGGAATTACCTCGCTGTTGTCTCCACTAAAAATAAAAAAGCAACTACTGGCAATTAATTTTGCTGCACTTATTATTTCCGCATTAGGTTTCATGGCAATGTTTTCCGACAGAAGGATCAGCCGTGTAGAAGGGGCTTTGCTGTTAGCAGGAATGATCCTATTTACTTTTCTTTTAAAAGTCCTCCAGAACAAAAACAATGATACATCAGTTGAAGATGTTAAATCTGTCAGCATTAAAAGCTCAAAATGGTGTGTAGCAACCAGCCTTATACTTCTTAGTATAATCATACTTGCAGCAGGATCCGGTTTTCTTTTAGAAGGGGCAGTAACTTTGGCTCATTTATTAAATGCTGGTGAAACAATTATCGGATTAACCATAGTAGCTGCATGCACAAGTTTTCCTGCCCTTCTCAATTCAATTACTCTTTCCAGAGAGTCTGATTCTGATCTGGCAATGCAAAGTATATTGGGATCAACCATTTTTAATATTATAGGCGTTATCGGGGTTTCCAGCCTCATCCATCCGCTTTCAGCAATGGCTATCAGTAATTTAGATTTGTATGTAATGATTGGTGTGATTCTTACAAGTTCTTACTTTCTCAGATCCGGTTTAAAACTCAAACCGGATGAAGGAGTCTTCCTAATCTGCATGTACCTTATATACTTGTATTATCTGTGGCCGAAATGAAATAGAATACCAAACTGGCCAGCCAAAGCATTCTCTGCATTAATTATGCAGATTTTGAATCAAAATCTGATGTCATTTTGTTGCTTTATGCATTCCATCTCCAAAGTTGTTTTGCCGTAATAACACTTTCATAGCTCAAAATAATTATAAATTCAGATCATATAGTAATATAACTACATTTGCCTCAAAATTCCGATTTATGACAACCTTGATAAAACCAGTTACACTCCTTACATTAACATTAAGCTTGTTTATTTGTGTAAATCTTAAAGCCCAGTATACTGATAACCCAGAGGGAATTACACCTGGCGTATTAACCTTTACTGTAAAGACTATAACAAATAGTTCTTCCTATTCACCAAAAAACGTACTGGCTATCTGGATAAAGGATGCACAAGGCAACTTCGTTGTTTCGAGAAAAGTAATGGCAAATACCAGGAAACAGCATTTGGTAAAATGGAATGCAAGTTCTTCAGGAAATACAGCTTCAGCAACAACCGGTGCGACCTTGTCAACGCATCAGACGCATACAGTTACCTGGGATGGGAAAAATGCCAGCGGCACTGAAATGCCAGATGGAATTTACCAGATTTGGGTTGAATACACCAGTACAAATTCAGCATCGAATGGTAACCAAGGCCCTTCATTAAGTGTAGAATTTGACAAGGGTCCGGCAATACAACATATTGCCCCATTAAATGCCACTTATTTTCAGAATGTTGTGGCCGATTGGATTCCTTTGGGAGTTGGAACGCATGATCTATCTAAAGCGGGTGCTCGTGTTAATGTTTATCCAAATCCTTTCAGCAACGAAACAACAGTTCAGCTTATTTGCGACAAGCCTTCTCAGGCTTATATCAGTATTTTTGATGCCTCGGGTAAAAAAATATCAGAGCTACTGAATGATTCGTTTGGAAGCGGAACATATTTATTGAAATGGAATGGTAATTCCGACAACGGGAATAAACTTGACAACGGGCTTTACTTCCTTCATATCCAGATTAATGGATTTACAGAAGTTCAAAAGATCATTAAAAATTAAAGCCATTTTTTAAACAAAAACCAGATGTGCTTTCCTAAATGAAACAACAGGCACATCTCAATCTCATTATCAAAGCACTTTACCATTCAGGATTACTGTATCCACTTTATTGCTTCCATAGGCATAGGGCATAAATTCTATTCCCGGCATGGGAACAGTAATAAAAACGTTTGCCTTTTTCCCAACTGCGATACTACCCACTTCGTCACTTACCCCCATGGCATAGGCTGAATTCAGGGTTGTAGCATTAATTGCTTCTTCTGGAGTCATACGGTACATGATACATCCCATCGAGAGTATAAGTTGCATGTTTCCTGAAGGAGACGAACCTGGATTAAAATCGCTGGCAAGTGCAACAGGCAATCCGGCATCAATCATTTTACGCACCGGGGCATGAACCATATTGAGGAAAAATGCAGCTCCCGGAAGTATAGTTGGCATAGTATCTGAATTTTGTAATGCCAGTATTTCAGCATCGCCAGTGTATTCAAGGTGATCAACCGACAAAGCACCATACTTCACGCCTACCTGAATTCCGCCTGATAATGCCAGTTCATTTGCATGAATTTTAGGTTTCAGGCCATATTTCATTCCAGCCATCAATATCCGCTCGGTATCGTCGGTTGTAAAGAATCCTTTGTCGCAAAATACATCAATATAATCGGCCAGGTCTTCTGCAGCTACCTGTGGTATCATTTCATTAATAACGATATCAACATATTCATGCTGCTTCCCCCGGTATTCCATTGGTATAGCATGAGCTCCAAGAAAAGTAGCTTTGATTGTTAAGGGAGATAAACTTTTCAATTCCCTGATAACCCGAAGCATCTTCAACTCATCTTCCGGATTAAGTCCATATCCGCTTTTTATCTCCACGGCACCTGTACCAAGCCAGGTGATTTCCTCAAGTCTTTCGAGCGCCTGTCCAATTAGTTCGGTTTCGGTAGCTTCGTGTAAGCGCTTAGCGGAATTCAGGATGCCACCTCCCCGTTTTGAAATTTCCTCATATGACAATCCTCTGATTTTGTCAACATATTCAATTTCACGGCTACCCGCATAAACAAGATGTGTATGCGAATCGCAGAAGGATGGAAAAACCAGTTTCCCTGTGGCATCAATTACCTTTATACCCTTTTTCTTCCAATCCTCAGGTATAAAAAGGTGCTCCATACTGCCATATTCCAGAATCCGGCCCTTCCCGATCAGAAGAAACGCATTTTTAATAGTGATTAACTTTCCCATTCCGGCTCCACGGACGAAAGGATCAAGGTTCTCATCAATTCCGACAAGTTCTTTTATATTGATAATCAGGATTTTCATACTTAATAAATTTAACGTCAAACGTACATGATTAGTTTGAAAAATACAATAAGTAAGTTTAATCCGGGTATGTAGGCTTAATATCTGCGAAATCGCAAGATGATCCTTAGATTCATCCTAATAATACCTCAGCAAAATGACACCATCTAAAGAGCAAAAATCCATGCCCGACTCCATATTATAAATCACATTTACCATTTGAAATCTATTTAACAAAAGATTAACACATGCCAACCACTAAAATATCAAATCGTTTTTCTAAACATGTTATTTCTTTATGTAATTTTGGAGCTGATTAAACTATAAAATCCCTTAGAAAACATGAAAATCCGTACGCTCTTCCTGACATTGGCTTTTATTGTAGCAGCTGTTCCAGTTCTGTTTGCAAAAATTGTAACCAAAGAACAGGCACGTATTGTTGCAAAAAACTTTTTTACTGAACGTATAAGTTATAACCAGGTAAAATGGGATGCCAACAATATAATACTGAATGATATTACCACCTATGAAACTGAAGGACAACCGGCTATTTATGTGTTCTCAAACAATGGCATGGGTTTCGTACTTATTTCGGCTGATGATATCCTTACACCTGTTCTGGGGTATTCCTTTACCGGCAGTTTCGCAGCACCAGGCACTAACCCGAATTTTGAAGGTTTTCTGTATGAATACATTGAACAGGTAAAATTTGTCAGAACAAATACGGTGACAGCATCCACTGATGTTCAGGATGCATGGAATTCATTTTTGAACGGGCAAATCAACCGTTCAGTTCTTGCTGACACTATAACTTTAGGCCCTCTGGTTACTACTATGTGGAACCAGGATAATCCTTACAACGAATTCTGCCCTGCCGACCCTGCAGGCCCGGGTGGACATGTATATGCCGGATGCGTTGCAACTGCAATGTGCATGATTATGAATTATTATAAATATCCACTTTCGGGCAGCGGTCAACATAGCTATAATGCAGCCGGGTATGGTACCCAAACAGCTAATTTTGGAGCAACTGCCTACGATTGGGATATTATGCAAAATACCATCAACACTTCGAGTGGTGAAGGGATTCCCGCAAATGCCTTATTGCAATACCATGCCGGAGTTTCGGTAAATATGATGTATGCCCCTGATGGTTCAGGAGCCTACAGCACGGATGTTCCTTATGCGTTAAAAACATACTTTAAATATTCTCCAACTGTTCAATATGTATCCAGGAATGGTTATACTACAACAAATTGGGAAAACATGCTTATTGAACAGCTTAATGCAAGTAAGCCACTTTATTATTCAGGACAGAGTCCCGATGGCGGGCATGCCTGGGTATGCGACGGCTACCAGAAGATCGGCACATCCACGAATTTCCATTTTAACTTTGGATGGAGCGGATCAAGTAATGGTTATTATACATCATCCAATCCAAATGGATTTACAACACAACAGGGAATTGTCAGGAATTTTATACCGGGGTCAAACTATCCTTATGGCTGCTCTTCAAAAACACTTGAACAAACCCAGGGCAGCTTTGAGGATGGCAGTGGTCCACTGGCACTTTATAACAACAACCTGAGTTGCACCTGGCTTATTGCTCCGGTTGATACTGTAATTAACATTTCTGCTTCTTTCGTTAGGTTCGACCTAAGTAGTTCTGATTCTCTCTATTTTTATGATGGTGAAGATGCAAATGCACCTCTTCTCGCAGCATATTCAGGCAATACTCTTCCTGCAAATGTTGTATCAACAGGCAATAAAATGTTTATTCAATTTATTACCGATGCAAGTGTTCAGGATACCGGGTGGCTGATTGAATATTCAGCAGCATTGCCAAGTTTATGTAGTGGGACAAAAAACATGACAACACCGAGTGGAGCATTTTCCGACGGCAGTGGAGCCTATAATTACAGGAACAATTCAGTATGTAAGTTTAAGATCCAACCTCCTTATGCCATGAATCTCACTCTTACATTTAGTGAATTTGACCTGCTGCAGAATGATGAACTTACAGTTTTTTCTCTGGCCGACAACCAAATTATTGCTACTCTTACCGGAAACCAGATTCCTGATCCTATTACGGTTCCACTCAACGGACTGTATGTTATTTTCAAATCAAATTCATATTATAACTCCAGTGGATTCAGTGCATCCTACTCTATTGGAAATGTAGGGACGTGTGACCTTCCCGGCATCAGCAGTCTGAATATTTCACCCAATCCTGCAAGTGAATTTATTATGGTAAGAGCGTATAACAATAAAACACAGCCAATTGAATTCATTCTTAATGACATAGCCGGGAAAAATCTGTTTTATGATACTTTCACTGCTCAAAACGGGAATATCGAGAAATCCATTGCAGTTGATAATCTGGTTTCAGGAATGTATTTCCTCACTGTGAAGACTCAGGAAGGCAAAGTAACTCAGAAAATTATTGTCAAATAACTTCCCCTTGAGATTCGACTTCCAATAGTCAATTACTTCAAAATTATTATACCATCAAAACGTCCGGAATAATTATCCGGACGTTTTTTTTGTTTTTACCCTATTCAGTATCTAACTGTTGTAACCTGCATAAGATACCTGCGTCAAAATATAATTCACAGCAAAAAAAATGACAAAGGGAGTATTTAAAGCAGGCAATTTTGTATTACAAAACCTTGAAGCTTTTATCTGGATAGCAGCTTTACTATTTTTTGTAGTATCTCCTACAGATTCAGCAGGCCATTTTACTATCTGCCCATTGAAACTTGCTGGTTTTGAGTACTGCCCAGGCTGCGGATTGGGAAGGGCTATGATACTCCAGCTTCATGGCAAAATCACCGAATCTTTCAGCATGCATCCGTTGGCTATTTTTGCTTTTGTGGTTCTAGTAGGTCGCATTATTATTGTCTTCAGAAACCATTTCAGTTTTTTGAAACGAATAAACAGCACGGTTTGACCTGGGTTCAGACCCTTCACCAAAAACAATTAAACTGGCCGGAAATATTTCTTCACTTTTATCCAAACTCACAAGCCTGAAAAAATATCAGTATCTAAATTTCAACAGACCTGACAAAACAATCATAACCTTAAATCTCAAATAAAATGAGCACAAAACTATTCCAATTAATGCCAGAGCTCGACATGCAGGAAATGACCTATGTTGAGGCTTTGGTAAAGAATTATAATGATCAGCAAATGCTGAACTTTGCCAACTTTTATCGTAGCCGCCGCCGTGATCCGCAATTACTGCTACTTTCAGGGCTGGCTGGATTTCTTGGTGTGGCTGGTATCCAGCGATTTTTGACTGGCCAGATAGGTATGGGAATACTTTATTTCTTTACAGCTGGCCTTTGTTTTATAGGCACTATCGTTGATCTGATCAACCATAAGCAACTTGCTCTCGAATACAATATAAAAGTTGCAAACGAAATATCCGGCTGGATTGCCCGCATGCCGGAATAAAAATTCATGCGATCAGTAAGCCAACAGCCCGTAAAACAACATTTTACGGGCTTTTTAAAATATTTTCCAACAAAAAGCAAGACACTGTAGATTCATAAATCCTTAAATACATTACTATTACAAGCCTTATTATAAATTATTATGCCATGCACCTGATCCTTTCAATGATATTATCTCTAAAAACTTAAAGCAATTTGAGTTACTATACTATTTTTCAATACTTTTGGCATCAAAATACACCATAATGCTGAGAAAACTTTTCATTGCCATACTTATCGCTTTATCTTTTACAACTAAGGCAGGTAATATTGATCTACAAACTGCCCGTAAGGTTGCTGAAGGCTTTATCAAAACCCACAATGCTGCAGGAACAACAATTGCAGTTGAGGCTTCATCCGATTTCGAGATCAGCAAAAATGGTATACCGGTATACTTTGTAATAAAACTGAATCCTCAGGGATTTATAATTGTCCCAGCTTTGGATGCTGCTCCCCCTGTTTTGGGCTATTCATTGGAGAATAATTATTCGGCTGAGAATCAGCCCGAAAATTTTCTGAAATGGATGGATGGGTATGCGAATGTGATCAGTCAATTAAGTTCAAACAACATTATTTCAAGCGAAGGAAATCAGGCTGAATGGAACGCATATCTTTCTAACGCGTCAAACAAAAGCCTTTCTACAGTAACAACTGCTGGTCCACTGCTTTCTTGTTTATGGAACCAGAGTGCGCCTTACAATTACTTATGCCCTGCCGATCCAACCGGTTCAGGCGGTCATGTGTACTCCGGATGTGTAGCAACTGCAATGTCGCAGGTTATGTATTACTGGCGCTATCCGCTGCAGGGAACAGGTTCGCATGGCTATACATGGAATCCCTACGGTTACTTGTTTGCAGATTTTGGAAATACAACCTACAAATGGGATGAGATGCTGAACAGTACCAATTCGCAGAACTTTGAGATGGCTCAATTACAGCTTCAACTGGGGATTTCGGTCAACATGATGTATAGTGGAAGTGGCTCCGGAGCCTACAGTGAAGATGCGGCCAATGCATTGAAAACCTATTTTGGCTATGATCAGAGTCTGGAGCTCGTAAACAGGGATGATTATACCTATGAGAACTGGAAATCCCTTCTGAGGGCACAAATCGATGCCGGCCAGCCAATGTATTACAACGGATACGGAACCGGGGGCCATGCATTTAATGTTGATGGATACCAGGATACCATGTACTTCCATTTCAACTGGGGATGGGGCGGTTCCTACAATGGATATTTCCACCTATTCAATTTGAATCCTGGCGGAAACTCATTTACAAATGGCCAGGGTGCTATTATAAATTTTATACCTGCTGGTGGCAATGTTGTTCCTTGCGGGCAAACTGACACTCTCACCATACTTGCTGCATCATTAGAGGATGGCAGTGGTCCTGTTTCTCCCTATTTTAATAATTCTGCATGCAACTGGATTATTATGCCTGACGATACGTTGGAGAATATCAAGCTTTCATTTCATCGGTTTGATCTTGAAAGCGGAAAAGACTTCCTTAACATTTACGATGGTGCCGATACTAATGCTCCTCTGATCGGAAGTTTTACGGGCAACTCAATACCTCCTGAGGCTGTAGCGTATTCCGGCAAAATGTATATCCATTTTGTAACCGATGGCAATGGAACTTCCAACGGATGGATGGCTTCGTATCTGGCCAAACAGGCCAAGTTTTGCAGTGGCACAACCACATTAACGTCTGCAAACGGCAATTTCGACGATGGCAGTAATAATTACAATTATCACAATAATACTATGTGCCGTTATGAACTCAAGCCGGAATATGCGAACTCAATAAGTATAACTTTTACAGAGTTTAACACTGCAGGTGATGGCGATTTTATGGCCATTTATAACAGCGAAACCCAGGAATTATATTACAAACTTTTTGGGCAAACCAACCCGGGAATATTAAATTTCAATACCGGAAAACTGATGATAATATTTAAGACTGATCTTGGAAATACTGCAACTGGCTGGAATCTCAGCTATACATCGTCTCAACTGACCGGCATGAATGAAGATATGAGCGGCCTGAATCCTTCGGTTTCACCAAATCCTGCAAACAATCAAATACAACTTACCCTTAATCCTACAAACAGCGATTATACACTAAAACTCCTTTCAACCGATGGCAAGCTTGTTTATACTGAAGACTGCAAGCCATCTGCACTCAACACAATCAAAAAAATTGATGTTTCTGATCTTCCCAGGGGGTTATATGTGTTACAAATCCGTACAGGTAAAGGCATAAGTTTTCAGAAAGTGGTCCTTAATTAAAGTTCTCTTTTGACTTCTGATATGCTGGCTAACATGATCTTTAATGATTTTACATCCTATATTAAAATCATTTTACTCTAATAAGAAACAGGGACAACGAAACACTTTTTTTTCACGATCTAAATTTCCTCCAACTAGGGTCTATTCATTGTAAATGCTATCTTTGTATAAAACAAATAGCTATGCGATATATTATATTGACACTTGCCATTCTTGCTTTACCACTATTCACGCGAGCCGGAAATATCACACCCGAACAGGCATCGCAGGTAGCTGTTAATTTTTTTTATGAACGGGCCAATATATCAAATAGCCTGTCGTTGGATAAAATTTATGTGAGTTCTATACGAAAAGGACCGGGAACTAATACCACTTATTTTATTTGTGCCATGAAACCTAAAGGTTTTATTGTGGTTAGTGCGGCAGATAATGTTATTCCTGTCCTTGCTTACTCTTTTGAAAGCAATTATGCAGAAGACTATTTACTCCAAAACGGATTCAATATCTGGATGGACCATTATCAGCAACAAATTGATTATGCCGTTGAGAATAATATTTCTCCAAATTCAGCAATTACAACCGAATGGCAGCGATTACTCAACACTAAGTTTATCATTAACGCCGATTTATCTCACTTACAAAATGTAGAGCCTTTGCTGGTTTCGAAATGGAACCAGGATAGCCCATACAACAGTTTATGCCCATTGGATCCTGCTGGTCCCGGAGGCCGCTGTTATGCAGGATGTGTTGCAACAGCAATGGGACAGCTTCTTTATTACTATCGTTTCCCTCAGCAGGGTCAGGGTAGTTACTCATACACACACCCCATTTATGGAAACATTTCGGCCGATTTCGGGGCAACAACTTACCATTGGGAGGGCATGCCTTCGTCAATAAACAAAGAAAATGACCCTATAGGCGAAATGCTTTTCCAGCAGGGGGTTTCGGTTGATATGAATTATGGACCCGATGGCAGTGGCATGTGGAATCATAAAGCAGCTTATTCGCTAAAAACATATTTCCGTTATGGACCTGAAACGCAGTATTATTTCCGCGACAGTGTTACAATCGATTGGGATAGCCTTCTGATTACAAACCTCGATCAACGTAAGCCATTGTATTATGCAGGCTGGGCTGGTGTGCAATCAACCAGCGGACATGCGTTTGTATGCGACGGCTATCAGCCTGGTAATTATTATCATTTTAACTGGGGATGGGGTGGTTCGCAGGATGGATATTTCTATACGGCTAACCTTTCGCCGGGAGGCAGCAATTTCAACTTCGCTCAGGAAGTAATCCCTTTGTTTCCTGATACTGTGCAAAATACTTATCCTGAAGGCTGCCAGGGTATTACTACACTTACGGCATTAAGAGGATCAGTTGAAGACGGCAGTGGATGGTACAATTATCAGAATAATTCAGACTGCTCCTGGCTGATTTCACCACAAAACAGCATATATGATTCTGTTCAAAGCATCCAGATTACTTTCTTGCGCTTTGATACCGAAGGCAGTGCCGACAGCTTGTTTTTATATGATGGATCAGATGAGTCAGCTCCTCTTATTGCAGTATTCAGCGGAAACACTATCCCTGGAGTTTTGAGTTCAACCGGAAATAAAGTCTTCATTAAATTCCATTCCAGTTCAAGCATTTCGAAAGGCGGATGGCAGCTTGATTATGAAAGCATCATCCCTGTATATTGTTCAGGCATTACAACCTTAAGCGCTGTTGCCGGATCAGTTGATGATGGGAGCGGATCTAAATTTTATAATAATAATTCCTTATGCAGGTGGAAAATTATGCCCACTGGAGGAATGCCGCTCACTTTTAATTTTTCATCATTCGAAACCTCCGACAGTACAGATATTATCAAAATTATAGATCTGCAAACCCAGGAAATACTGGGCACATTCAGTGGCAGTTCGTTACCAATGCCTGTTACTGCAGCTAGCGGAAAAATGTTGATTATATTTATTACAGGGGATTCAGGAAATGCCCAGGGATGGTCAGGGAATTATTACACATCAGGAGTCGGAATAAGTGAAACTGATTCCTGCAAGCGCGAAACACTTGTTTACCCTAATCCTTCGAACGGCGAAATTACAATTGAAAAATTCTTCAGCTCAGAAACTGTACAAGAGTTAACAATTAGTGTAATTGATCTGAAAGGCAAAACCATCTATAGTAAAAAATTCAAACAAGTACCAGGCTTCAATACATTCTCGATGAATCTGGAGGATATGAGTGACTCAATATACTACCTTGTTTTTGAAGCTGGAAATCAGAAAGAGATAAAAAAAATCGTGGTTACAGAATAATAAAAACAAATCTATATCGCTGATTACCTGTATCTTAGTTCGTTTTATTGCTATTTTCATAAAAAAACAACTAAAACGACTTGTATTTTCGTATATTTATAACGAATTTC
>CAIJPI010000122.1 GCA_903822525.1 uncultured Bacteroidales bacterium
ACGTTCCGATATATCAATAAAGGTGCATACCACCTGCTGCACGTTTCCGTAATCGTCCAACTGTGGTTCGGCACACACCAGAAGCCATATCCTGTCGGCTGTTGTCGGTCGGTACACGCCCATTACCACATCACGTACAGGATTTCGTGTGGCTATAGCCTGGGGCACCGGGTGGGTAGGTCCCGGAAACGGGGATCCATCCTCGTGAATAACATTCCAGTAGGGATCGAAGGAGGTTTTGCCTAAAAGCTGGTCTTCGGTTAAACCTAAAAATTCGAGTGCTTTTGGGTTGCTTAGTAATATTTCCGCATTTGGACCCTGGAGAATCACGCCAACTTGCATATCCCATACCAGGCGTCTGAATTTCTCTTCATTTGCCTCAAGCCGGGCTTCGGTCTGTTTCCGTTCGGTAATATCGACTGCTATCAGCAGGCAGTTTTCACCATTCAGGTTTAAGTTACTTGTAAAGTGAACCTGGGTTTGCCGGCTGTTAACCGGTAAAAGCGTGAGCTCACATGTTTCAATGCCCTTGCTGTTAAAGGCTCTCTCCAGGAAGTTCAGGAAGGTAGTCCGCATTTCGTTGGCAACAAAGAAAGCAAACAGACTGTTTACCAGCAAAGAGCGCTCTTTACCCAGCATTATTGCGCCGCTGAGGTTTAACTCTTTAATTTCTCCTTTCCTGTTAAGCGTAAAATAGCCTGAAGGTGCAAAGTCGTACAGTTCGGTATATTTATCAGCATCAGCCTGGGCAAGATGACTGGCTTGTTGGAGCTCATCATTCTGCATTTCGAGTTCTATCTCATGCACTGCCAGCTCATGCAAAATTTTAAGCATTTCATCTTCCGAATGTTGCGAATCTTTGCCGGGTAGTTTCTTTTCCAAAATCGCTTCGGCCCTGTTGCGCAGGTCTTTAGCGGAATATTTTTCATTCTTTTTCATTGCATTCACATTAAGTTTTCAGAAAGGCCTTTTCACATACCAACTTCGGGCGGAATCCTTGTAATACAGCTGAAAAGCAATTTTATTTATACCCATTGAGTTTAAAACGCTGTTCACCTTCAGGCATAAAATGAGCCATCTGGTGAGTGCATTCTGAAGTTTTGAGAGAAATCCTAGAAAGGGAGTGAAGCGTATTTTTTGCTGTATCGATGATAAAGATACATATTATACCTATTACGGACCATTTTATTTTTTCGTTTCTATTTGCTGTAACATCAGGAAGGAATTTGAATGGTTGCAAGTTGCTAAACATCAGCATGTCTGTTTGCAGGCTGTGAGTATGTGGTATTTTAAATTCCTGCATTCCCGCCTGGCTTTAAGTGAAGGAACGTAAGCAAATTACACTGTTACTAATTGGTTTCGGTTTTGGAAAACAAACAACTTGGGATTCCTGATCTGCAGTTTTATAGCAAAATAGGTTGAAACGCAGAGAACCGCAGCGTTTTTCGCAGAGAACCGCAGAGTTAAAGCTTTGTGTTTCTTAGTGTTTTAGTGCCTTTGTGGCAAAAAAAACAGCCACTAAGACTCAAAGTCACAAAGAGCCACTAAAGTTGTCTACAAGGCTTTACAATACCTGAGCCAATTCTTAGTGTTTCTCCGTGTCCTCAGTGCCTCAGTGGTTAAAATCCTTCCTGCAAAAAGCCTAAATAAATGCACAATATTTCGTGGCTAATCAGGGCAGCCGCTAAATATCAAAATACTCTTTTATCATGCTTCTTAATAAGGATAAATCAAGCGGCTTGGCTATATAATCGTTGCAGCCGGCAGCTATGGCATCGTTGCGGTCGTGCAGCTGCCCGTAAGCTGTTTGCGAAATGATTATTACATCTTTGTTAAATTGACGAATCTGCCGTGTAGCCTCATAACCGTCGAGGCCGGG
>CAIJPI010000123.1 GCA_903822525.1 uncultured Bacteroidales bacterium
CCCCAATCCGCCATCCGACATCCGATATCCGACATCCGCCATCCCCAATCCCCAATCCCCAATCCGCAATCCGCAATCCCCAATCCCCAATCCCCAATCCGCAATCCCATATCCCCCGCCTCCTTTCCTGTTCATAAATTGTGAATTACTATTTAAGTTAATTCAGTTGATCTGATATATAATACATTACTTTAGCCGGCATTAGTTTTAAAACCGAATGCTATGCCGAAGCGCGGGAAAAAGAAACCTCGTAAGATAAAGTTCTTTAAAAAGAACCTGAAAATTCCGGAATCTCAGAATAAATTACTCAGACTGTTCTGCGCTACCCACCATACCACTGAAAACAAGGTTTTTCGGAAAGCTTTACGTGAGTTCCTGCAGCGAAACGTACACCTGATCGAGCATCCGCATCATGTGGTCAGCCCCAATCAACTGACACTCTTCGACTTTATGGTCGATGAAAATAATCAAACGGGAACCTGAAAAATTTATACAAAACAGGTGTTTAGCCGGTTTAAATTCATCAATCCACGCATTAATAACGATGGGTTTTTCTAAAATTTTCCCGCCAACACTATCCGAACTATTTCATAGGCACCTCAATCAACAATATTCTTGAATCCGCAACGGCAGTGAAATGTATACTTCCGGTGTCGGTGATGCCAATGGCGTCGCGTTTTTTAAGGGTATTTCCCTGTATTGAGGCTTCTCCTTCTATGATAAAAACAAATACTCCATTTCCGGGAATCTTCACGGTATAATCGGCGTTTGCTTCTTTTTGCAGATTAATATTCGAAATGTAAGCATCCTGGTGAATCCACATGGCTCCTTCCTCCTGCGCTGTATCAGGCGTAACAAGGGTCAGGATATTGTTTTTTACTGAATGGTCAGGAAACATCGTCTGATCGTAGCGTGGTTTAAGACCTTTTTCGCGTGGGAATATCCAGATTTGGAGGAATTTTACCTGTTTGGTATCCGAATGGTTATATTCGGCATGATAAATACCTGTTCCTGCAGTCATTACCTGAACTTCACCCGGGTGAAGCACCTGTACGTTTCCCATACTGTCGCGGTGCTCGAGGGCTCCCTCAAGTATTATGGAGATGATTTCCATGTTGTTATGAGGATGCAGGTCGAAACCGGTTCCTCCGGCAACCGTGTCGTCGTTCAACACCCTGAGGCAGCCGAATTGTTCGCGTGCAGGGTTAAAATAGGTGGCAAAACTAAAACTGTGATAGCTGTCGAGCCAGCCGTGGTTGGCATGGCCTCTTTCGCCGGCAGGATGTAATTCTATCTTCATTTTTAAATATCTAAAGGAATTTGATCAATATCAATTTTAAGAGCATAATGTTGATTTTCAGCCTTTAATTCCCTGGTAGGGTTGTCGCATCAGGATGGATCGGCCAAGGGTGATTTCATCGGTATAATCCAGTTCATCACCAACCGGAATTCCACGGGCGATAATAGAAATATTTACGTCGAATTGCTTCAGCATTTTATACAGGTAGAAATTGGTGGTATCGCCTTCGACGGTGGCAGGCAGTGCCATAATAATTTCGCGGAAATTGCCGGTGCCGACTTTTGCAACGATAGGAGCTATGCTCAGGTCCGACGGGCCTATGCCTTCAACAGGCGAAATTATTCCGCCAAGGATATGATAAACGCCTTTGAACTGGCCTGTATTCTCAATAGCAAGCATATCGCGTATATCTTCAACAATACAGAGTGTTGTATGGTCGCGCCTGGGATTGGAACATACATCGCAAATTTCGCGATCCGATATATTATTGCAAACCGTACAGTATTTTATTTCGCTGCGGAGTTTCAGTATAGATTCGCCTAAGGCGGCGGCCACTTCGGGCGATTGCTTCAAAAGGTGTAATGCCAGGCGCAGAGCCGTTTTCTGACCGATACCCGGAAGCCTTGTAAATTCTCCAACCACATTCTTAAGCAATACCGATGAGTAATTCCCCTCCATCTTATTTTTCGTTTTATAAACAGCCGGTGTAGTTACCGGCTTCGATAAGTTCGTAAATTTGCATTCAAAAGTAGGTATTTTTTATGCCTGAATACGATAAAATGCGTTATCCCGTTCTTCTTTCTGAACAATAAACCGACTCAAATGCAAATCATTAAATATTTTCTGCTCCTTTTTTTGCTGATGCAAATAAGTTTGTCTTATGCGCAGGCACAGAATATCACGGATTCTAAAGGTATGAAGCAAGGTGTATGGCGTAAGCTGGATGCCACAGGCAAAGTAATCTACGAAGGTCATTTTAAGGATAATATCCCACAGGGAGTTTTTATATATTATTACCAGGATGGCAAAATCCGCTCGGAACTCACTTATTCCATAAACGGGAAAAGCGCCACAGCTATTAACTACTATGAAACAGGGAAAAAGATGGCCGAAGGGCTGTATGCCGAAACCAGAAAGGACGGTCACTGGAAGTATTACAACGACCTGGAAGTGCTATCCTCCGAAGAATACTATCTGAAAGGAAAGCCCGAAGGGATTTGGAAGATATACTACGACGATGGCAAACTGCTTGAAGAATGCCCGTACCTGAACGGATTAAAGGAGGGAATACGGAAACAGTATTTCTCGGATGGCACTGTAAAATCGGAAGTTACTTTGAGTAAAGGCAAATATGAAGGCCCGGCAATTTATTATTATCCTAACGGTAAAATAATGCTCACAGGCCAGCAGGTGAATGATATGAAAGAAGGCATGTGGACAGCCTATAAGGAGAACGGCGATAAAGAAAATGAGATTGAATACAGTGAAGGCGAAATTATCAACGAAGTTTATTATGACAAAGCCCGTGAGGCAGAACTGAAGAACGATGTGAAGCCTATTCCTGAATAGGGCACTCATTTATTTTGCACACAACTTTGATCTTTACAATCCCGGGTTTCCGGTGTCGAGCACTGCTTTCCATTTTCCTGCAGCATCTTTTTGCCAGATGGTCGAATAGGTTCCTTCTTCCGAAAGTGAATCTGTAGCTTTGTCTACTACTTTGTATGTTCCATAGGTATATCCTATTTCACCTGAAGCTGCTACTTTTGTATAAACCGGTTCCCAGGTAAGGGTAAAAGTGCTGTCGCTCTGACTTTTTAACAGCTTGCTAATGGCTTCATTCCCTTCGACTGGCGGATGATTCGGACGCAATAATACGCCTGCAGAATCGAACATCGCCAGAAAGGCAAAATTCATTCCTCTTTCGGCCGAAAGCTTCGAATAATACCGGTCGGTATCGGCAAGCGCTTTGCTGTCATCTCTTTGCTTCAGGTTGTTACAACCGCTTGCACAGAAAATCAGTAAAAATAAGACAGTACTAACCGAAATAGAATGTATTATTTTCATCCTGATAGGGTGTTAAAATTAAAATCCGGATTCTATATCTGCCAGGGTTGGAATGACTTTTAAGTTGGTTTTTAGCAGTCTTTTAACCGATTGATGACCGGTAGCAACTAAAATACAACGGCATTGCAATTCAGCGGCCACTTCCGAATCGTGTATGGTGTCGCCGATTAAAGTAATAGTCGCCGGGTTCAGGCCAGCCTTGTTGAAATAATTCCGGGCATTTTCAATTTTGCCGCCGCCATAGTGATCGCCAATGCCTCCGATATATTCGAAATATTCAAAAATTCCGAGTTTCGTAACAGATTTTATAAGTTCATCATGCTGCATGGCTGAGATAATGGCCTGGCGGTATCCTTTCTTCCTGAACGACTCGAGGGTTTCGGCTGCAAAAGGAGTCAGCCTGCATACTGGTAATGCGCTGAGGTATAAATCCATAAATTCGGTTGCAACCGGATCCCATGCTTCGAGCGTAAAGTCAAATCCGACTTCCCTGTAATATTCAATCACAGGGAAAGTAAAAACATCGCGGTATCTTTCCATGCTTAGTTCAGGCAGGTGGCGCTTTTTCAGCATTATATTGATGGCTTCAAGGCACATTTCGGCATCATCGAGTAAAGTACCGTTCCAGTCCCAGATTATTGTTGTTCGTTGAGGCATCGTAAGAATCAGATGTTTATAATAGTTTTTGCAATTGGTTTGCTTACGCTAAATTGCATAAAAAACGGATGCCGGCATACTTTTTCTAAAATTTCCTGGTTTTACTGAAGGATCGGTAAGCAATTATGCCTTGGCTTTCTGTTTTCTTCAGTTAAGGGTTTCACTTTTCAATTTCATTTTCCATATTTCACTTTTCAATGCTATCTTTGCATCTAAAATAAAATTCATTAGTTATGATTCAACGTATCCAGACTTTATATCTTGCACTCGCTTTTATTGCCTTAGCTTTGCTTTTTGCTTTTCCGCTGGCACAGTTTTTTGCCGAAAACGGTGCCTTTGTTTTTTCGGTAAAGGGTTTGAAAAATATGGTCCCCGGCGAACCCAATGCCTTCAATCCACTGGTTTTCCTGCCATTGATACTTACAGCAATAGGCATAGGTTTGCTGGCCGTATTTACTATATTTCAATATAAAAACCGGTCATTCCAGATAAAGCTTACAAATATCGGAGTGCTTGCCTCCATTGCGCTGATCATGGGTATTTTCTTCCTTTATATTCCTATGATCGAAAAGAAAATCGGAATTGTGCCCGACTACAGCAAGGCTTTTGGTATATATCTGCCGCTGGTAGCCCTGGTATTTATGGTAATGGCCAACAGGGCAATCAAACGCGATGACAAACTGGTACGTTCGGCTGACAGGCTGAGGTAAGGGAATAGAGTTAAGAAACTGGAGACTGGAGACTGGAGAATGGAGACTGGAATCTGGAAGCACGGTATCCAACCCCCAACCCCTAACTCCTAACCCCCAACCCCTACCCTCTACATTTTCTATCTCTGTTTCTCAAATACTTCCAGGTCGCGAATATCCTTTCCTTCAATCACAAACCTTACACAGGTAATTGCAGTATGGAATCCGGAGTTTCCGGCTGCACCCGGATTGATATGCAGCAGGCTGTTTTTCTTGTCATAAATCACTTTAAGGATATGCGAATGCCCGCTGATGAAAAGGCCCGGCTGCTCGGATACAATGAGCTCCCTGGCTTCTTTTTCGTATCGGCCGGGATAGCCGCCTATATGGGTCATTAGCACTTTTATACCTTCACAATTGAAAATCTGGTTCCTGGGGTATGCTAGCCTGAGCTCGTTGCCATCAATATTGCCATACACCGCTTTTAAAGGTTTGAAAGCAGCCAGACTTTCAGCCGTTGCAACATTGCCTATATCACCAGCATGCCATATTTCATCGCAGTTTGAAAAGAAATTGAGGATGCGCGGATGAACTGAACCGTGAGTGTCGCTTAACAGGCCAATGCGGGGCATGAGGATTTTTAGGTTAGAGGTTTGGGGTCGGGTAATGATTTTACAGAAGGGTAGAAGCTTACGCTGCTATATGCTAATATCTCCAGTTGATTCTGTTAGGTGAAGCCGAAAGCTGAGAGCCTTCAACAGCATTAAAACCATTTCTTCTTCTTCATATAAATATACATAACCAGACCCATAACAGCTAGGCCCGACATAAATATTGGGTAACTGTATTTATAGTGTAATTCAGGCATAAAGTCGAAATTCATTCCATATATGCCTGTGAACAAGGTCATTGGGATAAATATGGTTGAGACCAGTGTAAGTGTTTTCATAATGCTGTTCATGCGGTTGGCATTATTGGCCATCAGCAAATCCATCATGGACGCTATCATTTCGCGGTAGCTATCGATGGATTGGATAATAAACGAAATATGATCGTAAACATCGCCAAGGTATTGCCTGGTATAGGCGCTGATTACGCCCGAATCTTCACGTGAGAGGTACCTTATTTCTTCTTTCAGCGGATTAATGGTTTTACGCAGTAGCATCAGGTTTTTCTTCAATCTCAGGAACGAATGCGAAAGTTCATTGGTGGGATTGTCGATCAGCAGTTTCTCGAGATCTTCCAGTTGATCCTCCGTATGGTCGAGTAAAATATAGTAGTTGTCAACAATATGATCGATAAGCAGGTAGCAAAGATAATCCTCCTGACGAACGCGGCCTCTGCCTTTGCCTGCCTGCAGCCTTTCGAAAATAGGCTCAAAAATATTGTTGTCCTTTTCTTCAAACGAAATCAACACATTCTGGCCTAAGTAAAGGCTGATCTGCTCCGATTCAATAAGCTGATCGGTTTCTCCCCAGGTGAGGTTCTTCAGGGTGACAAATAAGCTTTTTTCCAGGTCTTCAACTTTCGGCATATGCTCAACATTGAAGATGTCCTCCATCACAAGTGGATGGATTCCAAAATGATCGGCAAGTTTCTGTAAGTCCTCCGATTGGTTGAACCCTTTGACAATGATCCAGTTTGTAGTGTTTTCGCCCTGTAACTGTATGGCTTTTTCGACAGTAATATTCTCGTATGACTGAAAATTTTCGTCATCGTATACCAGCATATTGATTACGGTGTTTCCCGTTTTCGATCCGGTATAAAAAGCACTTCCTGGGGGTAAGCCGACTTTTTTGCTCAGCCTTTGTTTCTTCATTTTTTCCTGATTCGTTTGCTTGTAATTCACAAAAATAACGAAACCAGCCGCAATACGGCCTTTTTCGGAAAATTATTCATTCTGGTCTGTTTAAAATTTTGTGTAACGAATAATTTAAATCTTTCTTAATACTAGCCGTAGTTCTGGTAATAAGTTGATTAAAAGGTAGTATTTCAAACTTTAATAAAATATAGTATAGGCTAATCCAATGCCGAAGGTTTCCCTGAATTGTAAAATATCTTTAAATTTTCTGCTGTTAGTAGCAGCGATGGCTTTATCGTCGTAAATAAGCATAGTCGAAAGACTGATTGAAATGTATTTATTCACTTTCATTAACACATTGTTCTCCCAACCCACAATTATCTTTTCC
>CAIJPI010000124.1 GCA_903822525.1 uncultured Bacteroidales bacterium
TAAAGAAATTAGATTTATATTCTTTCCGGAGCCTCAATGACTTAGTGCATGTTAAACACTTACCGTAAATAAATTAGGTTCTGTTTAAGGAAAATGTGGAAAATCATTTGTGCTTAGTGCAAAGTGCTCAGAGAGTATAATGCAGACAAGCTGCAGAATTGATAAATACAAATAAATGATGCTAAGCACATAGCACTATGCACAATGCACTATATAACAGAATCAATTCCTGCTACAATATTCTAAAACAGAACCAATAAATTATAAAGTATATCTCCATAAAAACAATTTTCAGTTACTGGTCAACTGGCACCATACTAGTCATTTCATTGTCAAAAAAAAAACATATTAAGCAAAATCAACAGTATATTTACCATGACATGCTTAATATGTTTTTTTAGAGGAGGCATGAGAATCAGGACACGAATATCGTCCGTCAGCTCAACCTCAACTGATCTTTGTCACTTATCAATAGCCGGAATTCTGAATCAGCTTCGAGTTTTTATCTAGTTCCGTCTGAGGAATAGGCCACAATAACCTGTTCTGATCGAGCTGATAGCCAAGGCTGATACCACCGGGTCCTTTTGCATTGTTAATCACTTCAATTGCACGACCGGTGCGTTTCAGGTCGTACCAGCGGTGTCCTTCGAAAGCAAGCTCAAGTCTGCGTTCCTTCTCAATTGCCAGGCGCATCGAAGCCTGGTCAGAGGCAGGAGTAGCTGTTAAACTAACTCTGGCACGGATCTGGTTCACCAATGCAGCTGCTCCGGCAACATCGCCGTTTTCGTTCAGAGCTTCTGCTTTCAGTAAAAGAATATCGGCAAGTCTCAGTAAAATATAATTCTGAGGGCTGGGCGAAGTATAAATCCTGTACTTGTTGCCAAAAGGATAACGGGTCTGAGGCCAGTTCGCATCCGACCATTTGCCGGTAACGTCCAGAAATATAATCGATGAGTTTTTTCTGATCAGGTCACTTTCATCATCAAATGCTTTTACCAGGTCGTTCGAAGGAATATTGAACTTTTTCCACTCCAGCCCCCTGAACATACTGGCACCCCAGTTACCATCCGTGCTCGTACCTTCGTAATTGATCTCTAAGATCGATTCGGCTGAATTCTCATGCAGGTTATCCCAAAGCATATCATAGTCAGGAAGCAGGCTGTAAGGGCCACTGATTGCGGCATTGCAATAGGTCAAAACCTTGTTCCAGTCGTGTGGCTCCATAGTAGCATAAACTTTGGCCATCATTGCATTTACTGCACCGGTGGTAATAAAACCTTTATGTCCACGGGTTGCTTTTGTTCCCTGTAGTGCAGTTTCGAGGTCAGCAATAATCTGTGTGTACACTTCCTCTTTTGTAGCCCTTGCCGGGAAAAGTATAGGGTAAATTTCAGGAAGAAGATCAACACTTATAGTTTTTACTTCTTTGAGCTGCAAAGGCACATCGCCCCATAGTTGTACCAACTGGAAGTACATGAATGCCCTCAGGAAACTTGCCTCGCTTTTTATTTCTTTTTTGCGATCAGCAGTAAGTACAGGGTCAATAACAGCGTCAACATTATTAATTACCGTATTAGCCTTCCCGATTGTATTATATAAGTATCCCCAGTCGCGGCTGACATTGCTGTTGGTAGCGTCAATCTTATAATCATCAATCTGAAAGTTAGCAGGGTTATCAGCACCGGCATATGCATCATCAGTTTGAGCATCACCGTTCACGAAATAATCGAGCTCGAAATACTCATTCTTAAAATCGGAGTATATGCCGGCAAGAGCAGCTTCAACTTCGCTCGATGATTTGTAAAGAATGGAATCAGAACTGGTGTTTTCAATACCAATGCTGTTATTGTGGGGTTTTAAATCCAGGAATTTATCGCATGAATAAAATGGCACTGCAAGTAAAAGTGCAAAAAGGATTTTAAATATATTTTTCATATCCGTCGTTTATTAAAATTCAACATTTAATCCCAGCATCAATGACCTTGCCTGTGGATAGGTCCCATAATCGATTCCCAATTCAGTAGCACTGCTTCCGAATGCATTTACTTCAGGATCGAAGCCACTGTATTTGGTAAAAGTTAAGAAATTCTGCCCTGTAACATATACCGAAAGTTTACGGATAGCTTTAACTTTATCACTGCTTTCAAGAACTCTGTACGACAGGGTAACCGACTTCAACCTTATGTAGGAACCATCTTCAACAAATCGGGTAGAATTACGAACGTTATCAACATTTCCACCTCCTACAGCCTTCGGAATATCAGTAATCGTATTTTCGGGAGTCCAGCGGCTTAATACTGCTGTGGATTGGTTTTTACTATCGAACATACCTTCCAGGTCAATGCGTGTGGCATTATAAATATCGTTGCCATAGCTCCCCTGGAAGAAAATATTGAGGTCAAACCTCTCATAACTAAGGTTATTAGTAAATCCAAAGGTAAAGTCAGGCTGTCCGCAACCTATATAGGTTCTGTCACCCGTATCGAAAATGCCATTGTTATTTAAATCTTTATACTTGATATTTCCGGTTGCCGGATCAACTCCTTCGGAAACGTATCCGTAAAACGAACCCAGCGGTTGACCTACCTGCATGCGGATAACATCCTGGTTGTTGCTATAGATGCGTCCAAAAGTATAAATATCAGTATAATCGAGCCTTGTGACCTTATTCCGGTTAAACGACATATTATAATCGGTAGTCCATGATAACTTCTTATCCATATTTACCGAACTGATATTAAACTCAATACCTTTATTTACAATTTCACCGGCATTGGTCATGATATGATCGATATTAACACTTGATCCGAGCTGAACGTTCAGCAGTAAATCACTCGTCTTCTTGTAATATGTATCAAAATTAATAGTGAGCCTGCCATCATACATCGTAAGGTCAAAACCCAGGTTTGTCTGTGCAGTGGTTTCCCAGCGCAGGTCGGGGTTACCCAGACTCGATTGGTACATACCAGGCCCTGACAAAGGATTGGTAGGAGTGCGGCGATAATAGGAATAGAGACCCCATTGTGTATAATTAGGAAGTCCTCCCTGGTTACCAACTTTACCCCAGCCACCCCTTATTTTGAGGTCTTTCACGAAAGTTAATCCTTTCATAAACGATTCGGATGAGACACGCCATCCGGCGGAAAATGCCGGCATAATATCCCATGGATTTGCCAGTTTTGAAGAACCATCGCGGCGTGTACTCACCGTGAGGTAATACCTGCTGTTATAATCGTAGGTTGCACGGCCAAAGAAGGAAGCACTTGAATTTTCACCGGCTGAAGTTCCTCCGTTAACAATATTTGCAGCCCATAACGTTTTAACCGATACATCAGCTGGAAAGTCGTTTCCGTTAATATATGAATTGTTGCTTGAACTCTTTTGAAGCGTGCTTCCGGCAATTGCTGTAAATTTATGCATACCGCTTGTGTATGAATAGTCCAGCATATTTTCCCACATCCAGGTATTGTAATTTGTTTTGTCGGATTGGCCCATACCATTCTGCTGACGTCCATAAACTGTACGGAATGGATCCAGGTAATAATCCCATTGATGACTGTTAACATCAACTCCGAAACTTGATTTAAGCTTTAAACCTTTCATCAGTTTAGCTTCGGCTGTAAAATTTCCGAATAATTGCCTGTCCATCGAAACCTGGTCAGGACCATTCATATAGGCAATAGGATTTTCCCATGATGGCTGGAAAGGATTTGGATCGTACCGTGTCATATCTGTCAAAGTAAAGCCAGGTAAATTTTCCCCTTTATATACATGAAGAAAAGGAGGAGTATTGAGTGTGCTCATAATTACGCCTCCCCTTCCTGAACTTGCATTATCGGGGGTATCCTTTGTATTCAGGTTCATTACATTAATACTGGTACTTATTTTCAGCCAGGGCCTGACTTCGTTGTCAAGATTGATACGCAGTGTATACCTGTCGAAACGGGCAGGCTTAACAATCCCCTGATCGCTGAGGTATCCTCCCGAAATAAAATATTTTGATTTGCTGTCACCTCCCGAAACCGAAAACTGGTAGGATTGATTATAGCCGGTTCCGAAAACTTTCTGGCTCCAGTCGGTATAGTCGGTCTGAGTAGGATCAAGACTTCCGGGAATAATCTCCGACATTAAAGTACGGTATTGTTTTGTGTCAAGAACATCTATTGTCTTGCGCAATTTTGATGCTCCGAAATAAGAGTTAAAACTGATTACAGGTGTATTATCCTGTCCACGCTTGGTGGTTATCAGTACGACGCCATTTGCTCCGCTCGCACCGTATATAGCCGAAGCAGAAGCATCCTTCAGAATACTCATGGAAGCAATATCGCTGGGGCTGATTCCTTTAATATCGGTAGTCCATACCCCATCAACCACATAGAGTGGTTCATTACCAGCCAGCACGGAAGTTGCGCCGCGTACACGAACCGAAAGCGCCGAGCCGGGTTTTCCAGAAGGCTGTACAACCTGGACACCTGCTGCTTTTCCTTGTATTGCCTGTGCAGCCGATACGATAGGCCGATCTTTAAGTTCTTTTTCACCTACTACCGAAACAGCAGTGGTTAAATCTTTTTTCTTCTGGGTACCATACCCTACTACTACAACTTCATTCAGCGTTTGTGCCTGCTCAATCAAGACTACATTAATAACGGACTGTGCACCAATTTTAATATCCTGAGCTACGAAACCAATATAGCTAAACCTGAGAATACCGTCTGAAACACTCAAACGAAAATTACCCTGAACGTCAGAAACTGTGCCTGTTTGAGTACCTACTAACTGTACAGTTACTCCCGGCAGGCCTAAACCACCGGCATCAGTAACCTTTCCTGATATCGTCCTGTTCTGTGCAAACAAGGATACAGTTAAGGTCATTAAAATAAGTAATGAATATATTTTTTTCATTTTTGGGTTGGTTTGTGAATTTTAGTTGGACTGATTTCCCTTAACAAAGTACTGATAACAACCAATTTCGGCATTATAAGTTCAGGAATATTTTAAAATTAATTGAATTTTTAATAACAAAAAGCAATATTAAAAAAAGATCAAGAGCGAGCCGTTAACCCGCTCACTCTTGATCTAAAAATTTATTGCATTAAATTACGTACTATCTCTCCAGTATCATCGACCATGCTGATCCACCGCTGTGGTCAGGAGTGAGGTCAACCGATACAAAAAGATATTCTTTTGTTCCGGTATTGGTATATCCCATTACCTCATAGGTATTGGTGGTTAAACCATTATTAGGCGGATTATTTCCATTATTTTCACCACCGTAATATCCTTTATAGAATCCGATAAAAGCTACGCGACCGGCACCATTGGTAAGGGTAATGATAGGCCTTGATTTGGTACCTTTTTTAGCGGCAGGGGTAAATGCATAGGAATGAGTAGCGCTTCCGAAGAATGCACCGTTAGCACTGGCTGCTAATTCAGCGTCTGACCAGCATCCGTTAGGAGCTCCGAAATAGCCGTCATTACGGGCTGAGCCTTTTGTATCATAGGTGAATACTCCACCTGCACCGAAAGTAAACTCATCGTCTGCTATACATGTCCAGTCGTCGCCGCCTGTACCGTTAACCATGAAAGCTTTTGGTAATGACCACCATGCGCTGTTGCCGAGGCCCGGACCAACAAAGATTGATTTCTCTTCAACACGTATTTTCCATGCAGCTCCCTGAAGTAAGGCATCAGTTAAAACAGTGTTTGTAACAAAAGCAACAGTGTTAGCTGTAGCATCACCGTTTGAATTTGAAGCAGTAAGGGTTAAAGAATATATCCCTCCTGTTGCATAGGTATGAACAGGGCTCATAGCAGTTGATGTGTTTCCGTCACCAAAATCCCATAAATAGGAATCAGCACCAGCACTTGTATTTTCGAGAGTAACAGTTAGACCGCTCATCGTCATATTGAATCCTGCGGTTGGTTTATTACCAGGAAGTGAAGGCTCATCAGCAGGGTTGTCATAATGAACAAGTACAAATCTCCAGTATCCACCAGGAGAAGCATCAGCTGGGTTAAATTTATAATTAACCTGTACGATAAGTGTATCAACAACGCCATCAACAAGACTAATCACGTCATATGTAACTGAATCCTGAACCATAGGTGTAAATTTCATAACTTCACAGTCGGTCGAAGCTTTCAAAAATCCGATAAAAGCACCTTTTCCAATAGCGGTAACCTTTTTGTTAGCCACGTCGAGACGGAATTTATGATTCCCGTTTCCCCATGCCGAAAGGTCTTCGTTGCCAGGAGCAATTCCTACCATAGGATCAGCTGTGCTTGCGCAGATATTTCCGGGTTCAAAAATACCGCCTTCAGCCCAGTAATCACCTTTAGCATCGAAAGCCAGGGAGCCGTCGCGTTTGAAAGTCCATTCGTCGTTAAACAGACAAGGACGTTTTGCAAGTTCATCGTTACCATTGCCAACTGCCCACCAGATGGTGGAATGATCAATCGGACCGACTTCGAGTGGGAAGACGCCGGTAGTAACATCGCGGAGCAATTTCCAGGTTTTTCCGGCAGCACCTTCACCAACAATTTTTGTCAGTTCTGCATTAGGATCTGAAATAGTAACTTTGGTTGAATACATATCGGTAACTCCACTAGGTGATGTAGCAGTGAGTTTTACAGTGTATTCACCAACAGCTGCATAGGTATGAACTGGATTCTCATCAGCTGAAATAGCTGATGCATCGCCGAAATCCCAAGCAAGTGTTTTGAAGTTTTGTGATTCACTTGTAAACGCAACTTTCATAAAATCAGCTGCATCGGGAGTGAATGTAAAACTAGCAATAACTGCAGGTTCCGGAGTGTCTTTCTTACAGGAACTTACCAGGGTAACTGTCAGTAAGAATAACAGCGCCCAACTTAGTTTCATGGTTCTTTTCATAATTTGATTGAAGTTTAAGTGTAATTAGAACACGAAGATAATGTTTTTTTTATAATTCGTTCAGCAAATACGTTTTTTTTACAACATATAGGTAAAAAATGAATCTATTAAATTATTACAATTAAATGGAAATGTGTATATTATACCCTTATTTAGACTAATTCTAAATTAAATGATCAGTAGTTATTTCGCATTTAAAAAGGCTCTCAGTTAGTGCAATATTAACACTTACTGTTTTCTGCAGACTTGCTTCCTAATGAATGTAAAGAAGCTGAAAGCCGTAAAGTTAAAGGCAGACGTTGGCAGGAAAATGATTTTAAAAATAATTTGCATTCAAATTGTCATCTACTGAAGGAAATGTTGAAAGGGCACAGATGTATAAAATGGTTTGTTATTCCTGAAAACATATGCATTTTTTTGAATAATCCTGAGACCAAATAATTTTCTGCAATTTTTTATGCTGAAATAAAAACAGGAACATCATAATATATTTGAAAAACCATAACTTTCATATAATTTTACATCAGTCAAATCAAATATTTTTTATTTCCCTATGAATACACGTCGGAATTTTATCAGAACAACCGGAATAGGAATTGCAGGGCTGGCGTTAACCCGTTACAGCAATTTATACGGATTCCCCGGCAATAGCGGTCAAATACAGTACAGCAGTCTTCGGCCGGTTATCGGCAAAAGAAAATACACAAGTAAAGCTGTCGAAGAAAAAATAGCTGAAATAAAATCCGCTATTTCCGACCCTGAAATAGCCTGGCTTTTCGAAAACTGCTTCCCGAACACTCTTGATACCACCGTAACATATACCGAAATTGATGGCAAACCGGATACTTTTGTAATTACCGGCGATATACATGCCATGTGGCTCCGCGACTCTTCGGCGCAGGTATGGCCGTATCTGCCGCTCATAAAAAATGATGAAACCTTGCGCAGTCTGATTGCCGGGGTTATAAACAGGCAGGTGCGTTGTATCCTTCTTGATCCGTATGCCAATGCATTTCTGGATGGAGACGAAATAAGCGAATGGAAATCGGATATTACTGAAATGAAACCCGGAATTCATGAACGTAAATGGGAAATTGACTCCTTATGTTATCCCATCAGGCTGGCATACGGGTATTGGAAAACCACAGGCGATATTTCAGTATTCGATAGCAAATGGAACGATGCCATGGAACTGACATATGCCACTTTCAGGGTTCAGCAGCGCAAGGAAAACCCGGGGCCGTATTCGTTTAAACGCACAACTGCATGGCAAACCGATACTGTACCCGGCAACGGTATGGGAAATCCTCAGCGGCCGATTGGCTTAATCTGTTCTGTTTTCAGGCCTTCTGACGATGCAACTACCTTCCCTTTCCTGATTCCATCCAATTATTTTGCTGTAACCTCACTTCGTCAACTTGGAGAGATAAGCGAAAAAATTACAGGAAATAAAGCATTAGCGGCTAAAAGCCTGAAACTGGCTGATGAAGTGGAACATGCACTAAAACAATATGCCATTGCCAGTCATCTTACTTATGGCAATGTTATCTCATACGAAATCGACGGATACGGCAACCGGCTGATGATGGACGACAGCAATGTCCCAAGTTTGTTGTCCCTCCCCTACCTTGGATGCATTGACATTACCGATCCGGTTTACCAAAACACCAGGCGTTTTTTACTAAGCGAAGACAATAGCTGGTTCTTCAAAGGCAAAGCTGCATCCGGTATAGGAAGCCCTCATACGCTGAAAGACAAGATCTGGCCTATGACCATTATTATGCAAGCTATGACAAGTAGCAACACGGATGAAATTAAAAGCTGCCTTCAGATGCTGAAAACCACCCATGCCGGCAAAGGCTTTATGCATGAATCCTTTAATAAGGATAATCCCGACGATTATACCCGCAGTTGGTTTGCCTGGGCGAATACATTATTCGGGGAGCTTATTATTAAGGTATATACTGAATATCCGCATTTGCTGAAGGGTTAAGAAAAGGGTGCTGAGTGCTGAGTACTGAGTGCATAGTGCATAGTGCATAGCGAGTAATGGGTGCTGAGTTGTCAGGCAAAAATGCAGGAGCATATTAATTAATGTTCAGAAGATAGCAGCAGTATCAAAATAGCAGGCAATTTTGAGATTTGCAGCTGGCACCGGGAACCTGGCACCTGGCACTTTTTTTTGAAAAGAAAATAATCCAATATACTTTTAGAACTGTACCTGAAAATTATACTAATATGAAAAGAATCTTATTTTCGCTGCTTTCGTTGCTGCTAATTACTTCACTAAAGGCACAACAATACGATACCATCTGGCTTTCGTCGCTCGACATTTCAAAAGCAACTATAGGCTGGGGCAGACCTGGAGTTGATGTTTCATGTATGGGAAATCCAATAATCCTGAATGGCATTACATACAAGAGAGGATTCGGCACACATGCTGCGAGTATGTTATGTGTAAAACTATCGGAAGGCTCGGCCCGGTTTCATGCCGTGGTGGGAATAAACGACGAAGAAAAAGCCACGACAGGTTCAGCTGTATTTAAACTTTACAGCAATACTGAGATACTCTGGCAAAGCGGCATTTTACGTTCAGGCGGACCTTCTGAAGCGGTTGACATCAGCATGGCAAAAATAGATACCTTATTTATATGTACCGAAACCACTGAGGACGGAGCAAATTATGATCATACCGACTGGGCTGATGCATATTTCCTGGTGGCTGGGACAAAGCCAGTTGTAATTTACCGCCCAACAGAAGCGGCTGTAATCCTCACCCCTGAGGCTCCCCTCACGCCCCGAATAAACGGACCAAAGAAATATGGGGCAAGACCCGGAAACGATTTCCTTTTCCGTATAGCAGCTACGGGTGAACGCCCTATGAAATTTTCAGCAAAAGGATTACCTGCCGGCCTTTCACTTAATACAACAAGCGGAATTATTACCGGCAAAATAAAAAAAGCCGGTAGCTATCAGGTTACGCTTTCAGCAACAAATAAGAAAGGTAGTGACAGCCGCAGGTTAACCATTGTTTGCGGCGATACGATTGCCCTCACCCCTCCTTTAGGATGGAACAGCTGGAACTGCTTTGCAACGGCTATTGACCAGGAAAAAGTAAAAGCGGCGGCTGATGCCATGGTTAACAGCGGACTGGCTGATCATGGCTGGAGCTATATCAATATCGATGACTGTTGGATGGTACAAGCTGAAAGCACTGATTCTATTTTGGGTGGTGAAGTAAGAGATGCTCAGGGAAACATGAATACCAACAAAAAATTTCCCGACATAAAGGGTCTTGCTGATTACGTGCACAGCCTGGGACTAAAAATCGGCATCTATTCAGGACCGGGGCCAAAAACCTGTGCAGGCTTCACGGCATGTTATCAGTTTGAAGAAAGAGATGCAGGAAGTTTTGCTGCCTGGGGCTTCGATTACCTGAAATACGACTGGTGTGATTACGAACGCATTGCAAAAGACCATAGTCTGCCTGAACTTAAGAAGCCATATGTAATTATGAATGAAGCGCTTAAAAAAACAAACCGGGATATCGTTTACAGTCTGTGTCAATATGGAATGGGCGACGTATGGGAATGGGGCAATGAAGTTGGAGGCAACTGCTGGCGCACAACCGGCGACATTACCGATAACTGGTCGAGTATGGAATCAATAGGCTTTGGCCAGGCAGGACATGAAAAATATGCCGGACCCGGTAACTGGAACGATCCCGATATGCTTGTTGTCGGGAAAGTTGGCTGGGGGCCGCAACTCCATCCAACACGTCTTACACCTAATGAACAGTACACACATATTTCGCTTTGGGCCCTGCTGGCTGCACCCCTTTTGATAGGGTGCGATATGACTCAACTTGATCCATTCACCTACAGTCTGCTTACCAACGATGAAGTACTGGATATAAATCAGGATCCACTTGGCAAACAGGCATCGAGGATTACTCAGATCGGGAACATGGAAATATGGGCTAAAAATCTTGAAGATGGGTCCCTGGCTATAGGATTGTTCAACAGGGGATTGTTTACATCTCCGGTAACAGCCACATGGAAAGACCTGGGAATTAGCGGTAGCTATATAGTTCGGGATTTATGGTCGCAGAAGGATGAAGGAAAATTTACAGGCAAATACTCAGCAACTATTCCAGGTCATGGAGTGAAACTGGTGAGGATATACAAATCACAATGAAGTATTACACCATGGTTGCTTTAGCACCCTTTAACTTTACTGCAATTGTTTGTTTATCCTGAAAGTAAAATGAAACCGGAATGCCTGAATTAATAAATTACTTGATTTAAAGTTCATTAAATATATGAAGAATATCAGATTCCAGATTATCGTTTTCACTATTGGCCTGCTGGCCGGATTTTGGATGCCGGCTTTTGCACAGGATAAAACTGTAACATATTTATGGGATGGCTCCAATGAAATTCAGGATCGGGAGATAGAACTTTCGCATATGAATGCGGCCCTGGTGATTAAGCCATTTGATACATTAGTGATAGGGAAAGTAGATTTTACATTTATAACCTTACACGAAAATATTGATTCCATTGTTTTCTCGGCTCCGGAATTAGTCATAAAAGCAATATCAATAAACGGACAGGCAGCTAATTTCAAAATGCAGGCCGGTAATGTGATTATATATCCGGCAGTAAAACTGGGTTGGAAATCAACGAATTCCATTTCGTTCGACTATACAGCAAAACCCACTGACGGACTTTATTTTACAGGCTGGAATGACCCGAAGCAGTTAAAACGGAAGCAAATCTGGGCTCAGCGGCCTGATCACTGGTTACCTTATACTGCAGGAATAATTACTGTCGACATGGCTATAACCGTTGATGAGCGCTACAAAGTATTTAATAACGGAGTTCGCGAAAAAGTGCTTAGAAATCCTGATCATACCCAGACCTGGTACTATAAAATGAACCATCCACACCCATTTTTCTCTACCTGCCTTGTGATTGGAGATTACGACTATGCCTCCCTGAAAACAAGCAGAGGCCTTCCGATTGAGCAGTGGTACTACCCCGAATGGAAGAATCATCTTGAACCTACTTATCGCTATATGCCTGAGATGTTCAACTATTTTGAATCAGAGTTAGGGCTGAACTATCCCTGGGAATTGTATCGCGAAGCCCCAGTAACCGATTATATGTATGGGGCTATGGAAACAACCACATCCACTGTTTTTGGCGATTATATGATGGTTGACCAGCGAGGTTTTATGGGCAGAAATTATGTGAATGTAAATGCCCATGAACTGGCTCACCAATGGTTTGGAAACTACATTTCGCATCTGAAAAACAAGGATGTGTGGATCACCGAAAGTTTTGCTACTTATTGGGCTAAGAAATTTGAACAGCATATTTTTGGCAGCGACTATTATCAGGAGGTGCGAAACAAAGAGCTAATCGATGTATTTGATGCAGCAGCGCACGACAACTACGCTGTGGGTCATGGTTCAGGCGGGCGCAACCGATGGTACCCAAAGGGTTCGCTGGTGCTGGATATGCTTCGTGATGTGCTGGGAGAAAATGAATTTAAGGCAGCTATCCGGCTTTATCTTGAATCGCATCCTTACCAGGTTGCCGAAACAAGTGATTTCCTGGCAGCCATCCGTAAATCAACCGGCAAATCCCTCGAATGGTTTTTTGATGAATGGATATTACGCGGAGGCGAGCCCACATACGAAATTCACTACAAACAAAGCACAATTGCCTCCGGCGGCAAAGAAACCCGGATTCTGGTCGACCAGGTCCATACCATGAATGATCTGACCGGATTGTTCAAAATGCCTGTTGATTTCGAGGTACATTATACGGATGGCAGCATGGATCAGAAAAACCAGTGGATATCACGCTGCCACGAAGAAGTAATCATTCCTGACCTTAAAGGCAAATCAATAGATTTTGTACTCTTTGACCCAAACCGGAAAATCATCAAAAAAGTAATATTTGCCCGCTCATACGAAGTGCTTTCGGCCCAGGCCTTGCGCGCCGGGAACATGATTGACAGGCATGATGCCCTGCTGGCATTGCGCGAATTTATGCTATCGCAGAAAAAGGCTGACCTGTTGAAATGTTACAAAAATGAAACTTTTCAACTCACAAAAGGAGAAATTATCGCACAATTGTCAGCCGACAGTGGTGAAGACACATACTTGCTTATGAAGTATGCCCTGGCTGATCCTGATGACAAGGTCAGGCTGGCAGTATTACAACATGTAACAAGCATACCTCTTTCTTTAAAAGGTGACTATGAGAAACTCTTAACAGATTCATCCTATCTGAACGTGGAACTGGCATTAAATAATCTGTGTAATTCATTTCCTGAATCCTGCAACAGGTACCTGGAAATAACTAAAAATGAGATCGGATGGAGGGGGATAAACATTCGTATTAAATGGCTTGAAATTTCGATTTCTAAAGGGAACACTGATTGCATCAGCGAGCTAAAAAACTATACGGGCGAAAGTTATGATTTTGAAAGCCGTATCAATGCCATGAATGCGTTGAAACGACTGAATATCCTGGATGAACCAGTTATAGAAAACATATTAAAAAGCCTTATACACTGGAACTACAAAATCAGGATCGCTGCTGCTGATAATCTGAAATATTTTTATGTTCAGGACCGGTATAAACTGATAATTGACAAGGTTGCAAGTGAAATGACAAACAGTGCTGTAAAACTGGAAACTGATAAAATACTGAAAGCCGGTAGGTAATAATATTGTTATCTCTGAGTAAATCTTACATGCAGTAGAGCCGAAAAAGCCGGCATATAAACTGCAAAATTAAGTTTATTGGTATAATTTCGGCCCGGATCAAACCGTAATTCAAGCCCGATGTTCCTGTATGTGAATCCGGTTGAAGCCAGCAGCATCAGTCCGTGAATAGCAGGATCAGGAACAGCATTTTCAATATATTTATCCTGCTGACCTTTCAGAGTATGAATTGTTTCTTTCTTGTTGGTGGATGAAACTACAAAGCTGTTATAGATACCCAGGGCAACGAAATATCGAAAATCGCCTGGTGTTAACACATACCTCATTGTATTTGAAATTGTAAGCGTATTTGGAGAAAACACCATTGAAATATCATAATAATTATGTTCCGGATCACCGCCTGTTGTATCGCTGTAGTGCCTCTCGGTCGTTGCTTTGAACTGGGAAAAACCCAGTTCGTTGAACACTGAAAATCTTTCGCTTAATGACAGCAACGGGATTTCGAGACTTACACCGCCACCCTTGGTGTATTCCTGATCAAAAGTATACAATGACTTCTCCTCGTAATTATATCTGAGTTTTCCCATACTTACCTGTATATACATACCAAGTATTTGCTTACCTCCATCGTCAGCCTGAGGAAAACCCGGATAATTTGCAGCTAATGGGGAAACCCCCGGTTTGTTTTGCCGGACCTGATCTGCTATTGATGCAAGTGGAATATTAATAGTCTTTCCCCATTCATGCTTTGTTGTTCCTGACAAAATCTGATCAGGCAAAGATACATTCGATGCATTAAAACCATTGAAATCCTGGCAGAAACCAACAGAAGAAAAAATCAGTAATATAACAGCTGGCAGTATGTTTTTATTTCTTTTCGTACACATAAAAGATCAATTAATAAAGTTCAAATATAGGCCTGAAGTTCTTAAAAGAGTTACGCAATTTAATAATAATTGTTTTTGGGTGGGGTTGGGGATATGAAGGGAGGAGTTGTTATAAGTGCTGAGTGCTGAGTGCTTAGTGCTATGTGCTGTGTGCTTAGTGCCGGGTGCTAAGGTCTGACAAATTCTATTATGGAACGTTAACCTATTAAGTTGCTTCACTATCAGAATAATGATTAATATCTTTTCGACATCTGTCAAAACAGAACCTGATTTTCAACCTCTTTTCATGCAAAGGTGGTGAAAGGATTCTATTAATACAGCGAATATGTAAAGAATAGGTCTGGCCTGAAAATTCAATCCTGTGTAATGTATGATACTCAATAGCCTAAAAAAAGCCAGGCAACCCCGAAGGACTGCCTGGCTTTAAAGCTATTGAATCAAAATATTAATTCGGAGAGGTACAGAAATTTGCATTCGTATCCCACCAAAGGTTGGTGTTGGTTCTGTCGCCGCCGGCGCCCATGAGAGCAACCCCTTTATTATATTCAACGGTATTATTTACTGATTCAGTATCAGGAATTTTTACCCTTTTAATAAAGCTGCGAGGATCAGTGACACTTGTGGGTGCTGAACCGAAAATAACTGGATCGCGGTATGCTGGTACATCGAAACGGGGAAGGTTAAGCCTGCGTTTATCGCTCCATGCTTCAATTGAAACATCAGGGAAAGAAGCAATGTACTTCTGGGTAATGATTTTCTCGAGTTGGGAGTTACCGGCACCTGCATTATCACTGAATTTGGCACTGGTTCCTGCTAGGTTTTTGTCGCTGGAAGCCAGGTATGCATCAGCCCCCGAAACACCCCAACGGGTAAAGGAAGCTTTAACTCCTGTTTCATATTCGGTTTTTGCATCACCCGAAATAAATCCGCGAAGAGCTGCCTCAGCTTTCAGAAAGCATACTTCCTCGAAGAGCAACAGATCGTATTTGCGGGTAATATTGCGGGCCCCGTCAACGCCAACTGTTTTTACTCCAAGTACAGCAACCATGGTACTTTTGTTTGGTTCCTGGTTTACATCATTAGGATGTAATCCTGGAGGTACACCTCTCCATAAACCGTCAGAAGAAGGATCGAACATAACAACAGCCCTTGGGTCGACTTTGGCAGGTTTTGTTGTAGCGGTAATTGTTGCAGGCCATGCAATTCCACCGATATTTGAAACCAGTTTCTCGAACGAAGAAGTCATATGCTGGGTTTCGCCCCAGGCAAATAACAGGGTGTAATTGTAGTCATTACCCCATCCTTTGTTCGATGGAGGACATTTTGCTTCATCAGCTTCCGATTCCATAACACCGGCTGCAATTGCTGCAGCAGCCTGTGCGGTACACATGGCAGCATCAACTTCCGAAACCCTTAAAGCAAGACGTAAACGGAGTGTATTGGCAAATTTCTTCCATTTTGCAATATCACCGTTAAAAATCATGTCTTCGCTCGAATTCAGAAATCCTTTGGATTCGTCGAATGACTTTGGGGCTTCGTCAAGTTCAGCGAAGAATTCCTTATACTGGTCCTGTACCGATACGTAAGGTGGATTCTCGGTGAA
>CAIJPI010000125.1 GCA_903822525.1 uncultured Bacteroidales bacterium
CAAGCATTTTCAGCGCTTTTGAATCGCGGCCGGTAAGGCATAAAACTATAGAGTTTCCTGAAAGTTTATCCGTAATACGTGGTGAAAACCCCAGGTCGGTTTTTATCTCCGATGCCAGTTCAGCGGCAGCAAATGCTGTTTCGGTATAGCCAGTATTTCCGATACATATTGCCGTTGCAGGGCTTAGGGCGAAACGGCCTTCCTGGAATAGTACCTCTTTAGGTGAAGGAATGATATGAACCTGCGACTGTGCCAGCAAAAACATCGGAAGTGCAGCCATCAGCAGCACTGCCAGGCCACCCGATAAAGATTTTTTAGCCATCGATTTTTTATTTGAACTTATTGCACAAAGAAAAGAAAACCTCTGACATTATACTGATATAAATAAGGTTTTTTTTGATGAAGTTTAATAGGTGGAATTTTTATAATTCCGGGAATTCTAATTCCAGCCTCTCAGTTTATAATAAGCCAGCCCGAAGTATTCGCGCATCACCATGATTTCATATTTCAGATGGTTCCAGAACTGGTAGCGCACCTGCAGGTTATTGCCAATGGGAGGCATCATTTTGTTGCCTTTCAGATCGTTGTCGCTGAAAGTCAGGTCGGCATTGAGCGAGTATTCAAAAGTAGGCAGTCCGCTCACTGCTGTAAATCCGCATTTTCGGAAAGCCAGCACGGCTCGTTTCATATGTTCGGGCGAAGTAACCAGGGTAACAGGCTGGCTTAACTGTGCGGAGGTTTTTCCGGAAGCCGCTTTGCGGGCCTGTTCGCGGGTGTTGCGGCCCGTGTTTTCGAATGATATCAGATGGGTATCAACGCCCCTGAGTATCAGTTCGCCGGCAACGAGGCGCAGGGCACTTGTGCTGTCGGTAATATCGCCGGGCATGGCTATAATGATTTTTGCATCCTTGTATGCCGATGAAAGTTTTGCGGTATAAAAGGCACGCATAAGCCCGTCGCCACTGGGGATGCCTGCGCCTCCAAGCAGAACAATGGTAGCAGGAGGACTGCCGATTTTGCTGTTGGTTGTGCCCAATGAGTAATAGGCCCAGAATGGGAGGGACGTAAAGGCCAGCATGCACAAAACAATAAACATACAACCGGTTGCAACCAGCAGAATCTTTACTATCCGCCCTATTCTGCTGATTTTCTTTTTCATGCCCCTGAAAGGAAAGGAGTTATTTTTTTATGATAAACATGGGTGTTTGCAGCACATTGCTCTCATTCAGCGCGCGGTCCTTGATATAAATCTCAAAAGCTATCGTATCACTCTCCAGCATTTGCCGGGCAAAATAAAGCGCGAGTGTCATAGTGATGTTTCCTTTTATGTTTTTATTCCGGCCGGCAGGGGTAAGTATAGGGATGCGGGCGTTGAACGTCACGCTGTCGTCAACAGGTTTAACTTCTATCAGTTGATTGTCTACATACTGCAGCATTTTCAGGTAGAAATTATATTTATAGGGCTCAACCGAATCGTAGTCAAATAATCCAATATCGCCATCGCCGTCGGTATACGAAACGGTAATAAAGCCTACGGAATCTTTTTTCGTAATATCCTGAATTGTGGCGAACCTGTTGAATTCAATCTGAGGTTCGAGCGGATATTGCACTTCTTTTATACATCCTGTTAGCCCGGCAAAAAGCGGAATTAAAAGGATTAAGCTTATCTTTGTGTATATTTTCATTTCAGCCATTAGGAAGGCATAAAATTACAAAATTTAAGATATGGACTTCACGGCTTTTAAACATAGTATATTTAATCTGCAAAGTCCTTTCGAGTTTAACGAGACTGCGCTCAGTTTATTTCGTTACCAGTACAGGAATAATGATATTTATAAACGGTTTGTTGATGCATTGGGGGTAAGCGAAAGCCAGGTATATCATCCGGAGTATATCCCTTTTCTGCCGGTTGGTTTCTTTAAAACACATAAAGTAATCACCGGAGATTTCCCGGAGGAAGTGATTTTTGAAAGCAGCGGTACCACCGGCATCGATACCAGTAAGCATTACGTGGTCGACACGGATCTTTATGAGCAAAGTTTCACCCATGGGTTGCAGCTCTTTTACGGCGATCTGTCGCAGTATGCTGTATTTGCTTTGTTGCCGTCTTACCTCGAAAGGCAGAATTCATCGCTGGTGTATATGGTCGAAAAGATATTGCAAAAGTCGAACCGGCAAATGGGTGGTTTTTACCTTAACGAGTTGGGCGCTTTACAGGAACAATTGCAGGAAGCTAAAACCCGCGGGCTGAAGATCATCCTTATTGGTGTTACTTTTGCCCTGCTCGATATGGCCGAATCTTTTCCTGTTAACCTTCCGGATGCAATTATAATAGAAACCGGAGGTATGAAAGGACGCCGCAAAGAGCTTACGCGTGTTGAACTTCATGGTCAGTTATGCAAGAGCTTTGGTGTTGAAAAAATCCATTCCGAATATGGCATGACCGAATTACTTTCGCAGGCATGGTCGGCAGGCGACGGTATTTTCCGCTGTCCGCCCTGGATGAAAGTAATGATTGCCGATATCAATGATCCGCTGAGTTTCCTTGAGTCCGGCCGTACAGGTGGTATTAATATTATCGACCTGGCAAATTTCCATTCCTGTTCTTTTATTGCAACCCAGGACCTGGGGCGTGTTTTTGAAGATGGGTCTTTTGAAGTGCTTGGCCGTTTCGACAACAGCGATATTAGAGGCTGCAGCCTGCTGGCACCTTAAGTATTGATATTATGGTTCTACTGCCAGTTTAGTGGGTAAATTCAAAATGCCGGAAGTCCGAAGACGGAAGTCAAAAGTTCTCCTGACAACTTCTTTTATCCTATGAAGGTGGAACTTTTCTGGTCAATTACTTTTCGTCAAATCGCATCTCATTAGTAGAATTACATCTCAAATCATCATGTTCTTCCGTCTTCCGACTTCGGTTTTCTCGCCCTCTGGTAGTAATTCCATTCAATTCGTGGTAGAACCGATATTATTAAGGTATTTTGGATCAGAATTCCATTTCCACACCCTAATCCCTAATCCCCAACCCCTAATCCCCAACTCATGTGTGGTCGTTTTTCACTAACTGTAAATGAAGCTGAGCTGAACCTTCGTTTTGAGCTGGCCGGGGGCGATGCACCTTATGTTCCCCGGTACAATGGGGCTCCTACGCAGCTGCTTGCCGTTATTACCGGCGAAAATCCCGATAAACTGAGTTATTACCGCTGGGGACTCATTCCTCCCTGGGCAAAAGATATTTCGATTGGCAATAAAATGATAAATGCCCGAGCCGAAACCCTGACCGAGAAGCCATCGTTTCGTGCCCCCCTATACAGCAGGCGCTGCCTGGTGCCTGCCGACGGGTTTTACGAATGGCAGCAGGATGCAGGTAAACAGCCTTTCCGTATTGTGGTAAAGAGTAATCCTGTTTTTGCTATGGCCGGGTTGTGGGAACGGTGGAAGTCGCCGGAAGGCAGTGTGACAGACTCGTTCACCGTCATTACCACCGAAGCCAACGATTTCATGAAACCTATTCATAGCCGCATGCCAGTGATCCTGAAACCGCAGGACGAGAAAACATGGCTTTCGGGCAGTAATCCGGACGAAATCCGTATGCTGCTGAAGCCCTATCCCTCCGGCGATATGGATGCATTCAGGGTTTCGAAACTGGTAAATTCCGCGCGCAACAACGGTCCTGAGGTTTGGGCGATGGAGTAGGGGGCAAAGGCTGAAAAATTTTTGCCGAAAAAAATTTTAAAAAAAATAAAAGAACAAATATTACAGCGAATAATTTTGCTATGAGCCTTTCATTTTTGTAGTTTTATACGTTTTAAACAGCATGCCGGAAATGAAACTTTGGTTAATCCGGAATAAACTTTGGACCCCTAAAAATTGATATAAGCTATGAAACAGTTTGCAATCGTATTAGCCGGATGCGGTGTTTATGACGGTGCCGAAATTCACGAAGCAGTAATGACCATGTATGCCGTTATGAAAAACGGAGCTGAATATCGTATTTTTGCTCCCGATATTGCACAGCATCATGTGGTAAACCATCTCAATGGTACCGAAATGCCCGAAACCCGGAATGTATTGGTGGAAAGCGCGCGTATTGCCCGCGGTACTATCGAAGCACTCGACAAACTCGGAATGCGTGACTTTGATGCTGTAATTTTCCCCGGAGGATTCGGTGTGGCTAAAAACTTTTGTTCTTATGCTTTTAAAGGTGCCGACTGTGAAGTACATCCACAGATTGAAGAAATTATCCGTGAGGCAGTAAGCCTTCGTAAACCCATTGGCGCCTTGTGTATTTCGCCTGTATTGCTTGCAAAAATAATGGGAGCCGTAACCATTACTGTCGGTCCCGACGAAGGCGATGCTGCCAATGTGATACTGATGGGAGCCCATCATATGGCAACAAAACATGGCGATGTTATTATCGATGAAAAACACAGGCTTTTCAGTACTCCATGTTATCAGCTTAAATCAACGATTGTACAGGTTGCTGAAGGTGCTGATAATATTGTAAAGGAGATGCTTAAAGTGATGTAGAATAAGCTTTTAGCTTCAACAAGTCCATCACTTCAACATGATCAAAAGCAAGCGGAGGTAATTCATCCATCGGAAACCATTGCGCCTGAGCTGCATCATCACCGGCTTCAATCGAAATGGTACCATCAGTATATCCAATAAACACGGTGGTAATGGTCCGATGGCGTGGATCGCGTTGTACTTTGCTGAAGGTGTGAAATTGTTTCAGTTCAACTCCGGTAATTCCTGTTTCTTCCTGTAGTTCGCGCAGGGCAGCTTCCTCAAGCGTTTCATCCATTCCCATAAACCCGCCTGGTAAGGCCCACATGCCTTCGTAGGGAGGATATTTTCGCTCTATCAGCAGTATGGACTGCTGATTATTAATTGTTTTCAGAATTATAATATCAGCGGTTACTGCCGGACGGGGATATTCATAACTGTAGGTCATTCTTCGTCGGTATCATCAGTATCAGCTGCGTCGGGATTGTTTCCCGAGGACCCGGCAACCACAAGAACAATTTCGCCTTTAGGTGTATGTGCTTTGTACCATTGTGCCAGTTCTGTCAATGTTCCGCGGCGGTTTTCCTCGTATATCTTTGTAAGCTCGCGCGAAACGCATGCCTGCCTGTCGGCACCCAGGTGCTCGGCAAGTTGCTCAAGACTTTTAACCAGGCGGTATGGCGATTCATATAAAATAAAGGTATAAGGCTGTTTTGCCAGCTCTTTCAAACGGGTTTGCCTGCCTTTTTTATGCGGCAGGAAACCTTCGAAAAGGAAACGGTCGCTGGGCAATCCGGAGTTAACAAGAGCTGGCACAAAGGCTGTCGGTCCGGGCAGACACTCCACGCTGATACCTGCCTGTATGCATGCACGTGTAAGCAGGAACCCGGGATCGGAAATGCCAGGGGTGCCGGCATCCGATATCAGGGCCATGGTGGCGCCTTCCGAAATCTGTCGTACCAGGCTCTCCGTAGTTTTATGCTCGTTAAACTGGTGATGTGCAAGCACTTTTTTATCGATGTCGTAATGCCGCAGCAATTTCGAAGAGGTACGTGTATCTTCCGCCAGTATGATATCCACCTCCTTCAGTATTCGCAATGCCCTGAGGGTGATGTCCTCGAGGTTGCCGATAGGGGTGGGGATGAGGTAGAGTTTCATGGAACAGCAGGGGTTGGGGTTTAGGGGTGGGGGTTAGGGGATGGAGCGAGGGAGCGAGGGAGCGAGGGGGTGAGGGGGTGAGGGGGTGAGGGGGTGAGGGAGCGAGGGGTTTTATTTGCTTTGAAGGGCTTCAGAAATTGCTTTTTCGGCCAGGGGGGCCATTACCATATATCCTGCAGCGTTGGGATGAACGCCATCCATGGTATATTCTGCTTTCAGGGCTTTCTTTTCATCGGCCATGGGAGTATAATAATCGAGGTAGATAAAACCGTTGACAGCGGCATAGGTTTTTATCCAGGCATTCAGGGCTGAAATTTTTTCGGAAGGAAATACCCCTGGGTTCCATGGGAAGTCGTAAGCAGGTAAAACAGATGACAGCACTACTTTTATGCCGTGGGCTTTTGCAATATCTGCCATGGATGCTATGTTTGCTTCAATCATTTCGAGTGTCGAAGGACCTGTATTTCCGGCAATGTCGTTAATGCCCGCTAAAATAACAACGGCTTTCGGTTTCAGAGCTATAACATCGGGCCTGAACCTGATAAGCATCTGTGGTGTGGTCTGCCCGCTTATACCACGATTAATGTAAGGCCGTCCCTCGAAAAAACCGGGACTGATCTGGCTCCAGCCTTCGGTTATGGAATTCCCCATAAATACTACCCTGTTTTCAGTTGGTTGAGGGTTCCCCAGTTTTGTATTTTCGTCGCGGAAACGTGCCAGGTTGGGCCAGTCGGTAACCGCTTGCTGAGCATTCAATACAGGCGACATAAATAAAAGAATTGAAAATATCCCAAATTTTAACAGATTGTTTTTCATGCTATTTCTGAATTTGATTTACTATTTTTTTATGTTTGATTTTACTGTTGTACCCTAAAATATAATATCGTCCCTAACGGGACTTAATTGGATTCCCATCTATTTTTCTACCAATATATCGTCCCTAACGGGACTAAATTGGGTTTCTACCTTCTTTTCTTCCAAAATGCTATTTGCTCAGCACTATACACTCCGACATCCAACATTCAACATCTGCCTTCCAACATCCGCCATCCGCCATCCGCCATCCACCATCCACCATCCGCCATCCACTATCCGCCATCCGCCATCCAACATCCACTATCCGCCATCCACTATCCGCCATCCGCCATCCAACATCCGCCATCCACCATCCACCATCCACCATCCGCCATCCACCATCCGCCATCCAACATTCAACATCCGCCATCCACCATTTCTCCCTTTTTTTTCCAAAAATACAAAAATGCAAGCCTGCAGTAGCAATAATATCAGAATAAGATACCACGCATCGAATTACCGCTTGCATCAAGGCTCACCTTCAGATAAAAAAACCAGCCTGAACTTTCGCGCAGGCTGGTTTATTACAGTAATCTTCCCGGATATTAAACACTCTAATCACCCCTAACCGGGCTTTGAAGTATTATTTTAAGTGTGTTGACATATTTTGTGCTTATGAAAAAAGTAACGAACCTGTCCGGGAAACTGTAATAGGATTTACTGATAACCAGGATTTTGTGTAAGGTTTGGATTGGCGTCTCTTTCCAGTTGTGGGATTGGGCACAGCCATTTATCATGGTTAACATTGTAATTGATCTTTACAGGAGCGCTCATGGTGCCGCCTTCGCAGGTATATTTAAATTCCTGAAGGTTATTCATTACATCCGAACAAACACCCAGGCGTATAAGGTCATCCCAGCGGTGAGCTTCGAAAGCCAGTTCCAGACGTCTTTCAAGAAGGATTTTACTCCTTAAATCTTCTTTCGATGCAGCTGTTGCATCAGGAAGGGTAGCCCGGTGGCGGATAACATTCAAAGTGGCTAGGGCTCCGGCGAGGTCGCCGGTTTCGTTTTGTGCTTCAGCTTTTAAGAGAACGATATCGCCTAAACGGAGCAGGTAAGGGCGGTCGCCGCTGTTCCATCCGTCAGGATGCTTATGTTTGTAGTTAAATGGAACGGCAACGGAATTGTCGTTGCATGGATTCCAGTTATCATCGGCCCATCCGGTGTTGTCGACAAAGATTATGTTTGCATCTTTCCTTACCATATCACCTTGTGCATCGTAGGCTGCAACCAGGTCTTTCGAAGGCACGCAATACTTTTGCCAGCCATCTTCAAGCCCAAGGAATAGTTCAACTCCCCAGTTCGAAACATCCCAGTTGCCTCCAACAAATGCAATTTCGAGGATTGACTCCGAATTTGAATAGTTGTTGCCATCGAACAGGTCGGCATAATTTGCCATCAATGAATAACCTGCTGGGCTGCTCATCACATCGTTGCAGTATTGAATAACTTTGGTGTAGTCGCGATCGCTGCGCTGAGCCCATACCTTTGCCAGCAGGGCATTGGCTGAACCTTTGGTAGCTTTTACCTTGTTAACCGATTCGTCGCTTCCGTAGCTGTCGGGCAGATTTGCCAGAGCTACTTCCAGATCTTTTACAATCTGATCGTAAACTTCTGTTTCGGTAGCACGCGGAAGATTGGTTTTAGCAGGGTCAGCGGTATTGGAATTCAGTTCAATAGGAACGCCGCCGTATAATTTCACCAGCTGGAAATAATGGAAAGCCCTCAGAAAACTGGCCTGTCCGATAATATTTTCTTTCAGGTGATTAACTTCCAGGGCAGCATCGTTTACTGTATTTATTTTATCCAGTATCACGTTGCAGCGTCCAATGCCGATATAAAGCTGCGACCAGTTGTTGTAGTTCGAGCTGTTGGCAACCGACATGGCTACATTGTCATATTCGGCAAGGGGTGGGTCGCCGCTACCGCCTATATAGGAGTTGTCGGCACGCATATCGCCTAATAATACATTAAGCCACTGGTAGTATTCGTAGTAAAATGCCCTGTAAGCACCGGCAAGTGCATTTTCGAGATCCTGTGCCGAATTATAGGCGTTTCCTGTTGTAAGCTCCGATTGTGGTTTTATATCCAGGAATTTCTTACAGGAAAACAGGGTGGTCAGCAGCAAAATGCTGCCAACAAGCACCGTTATATTTAGTATTTTTTTCATATCTATGATTTGTTATGTTCGTTAAAAAGTAACATTCAGACCAACAATAAATTCCCTTGATTGCGGATACGTTCCATAATCGACTCCAGGGGCAATATTCTTTTCCGAGTTGCTGAATCCACCCAGGTTGTATACACTGACTTCAGGATCGAAACCGCTGTATTTGGTGAACGTAAGAAGGTTTTCGCTGCTTACATATAAGTATAAGCGGTTCAGGTTAAACTTGCTGATTAACTGCTTCGGCAGCTCATAACCAAGCGAAAGCGATTTTACCCTTACAAACGAACCATCCTCAATAAAGCGCGACGAGATAAGCGAATTTGTGAAATCGCCATAGGTAGCCCGTGGGATGTCCGTGATCTGTCCGGGAGCAGTCCAGCGGTTAGCTACAGTTGCTAACTGGTTCGATTCCATGCTTAAGCCTTCGGTTTCTATGCGTGAAGCATTGAAAATATCATTGCCCTGAACAGCCTGAACAAAGAAACTGAAGCTCCAGTTCCTGTAAGCAAATGTGTTGGTCAAACCCATGGTGTACTTAGGATTGGCATTGCCGATAATAGTTTTGTCGCCATCACTTAATTCACCGTCTTCATCCAGGTCGCGGTATTTCATATCGCCTGTAGCAGGATCAACACCATCGGAAACATATCCGTAGAACAAGCCCAAAGGCTGGCCTTCCTGTGCAATAGCAACAGTACCCCTGTCGGAAACATTACCAACTTTGATAGTTCCGCCGTCGAGGCTGATGATTTTACTCTTATTGAACGAAATATTGAAATCGGTACTCCATTTCAAGATATTATCGTTGCTCAGGTTACGGCTTGTTACCTGGAATTCGATACCCCTGTTTTCCATTTCTCCGATATTTTTTGTTGCTGTGCTGGCAGGCAATCCTACACTGGCAGGAATAGGCCTGTTAAGTAGCATATCGGTTGTTTTTTTGATGTAATAGTCGGTGGTGAAAAGAACACGGTTGTCGAGGAAAGCAACATCGAGACCAATGTTGGTCTGCTTGGTTGTTTCCCATTTCAGGTTCTTGTTCTCCAGCGTGGTAGGCGATGTGCCCGGCACAACGTTACCGCCGTAAACATACACTGATCCAGCGCTGATAAGGCCATAGGAAGCATAATCGCCAACCTGGTCGTTACCTACTTCACCGTAACCGGCCCTTATTTTCATGTCGTTGATAAAGTCGAGACCCGTAAAGAATTTCTCTTTCGAAATTCTCCATCCTGCCGAGAACGATGGGAAATAACCCCATACATTATTAGTAGCTGAAAATACTGTTGAAGCATCAGCCCTGAAATTGGCTGTAAGCAGGTATCTGTCGTCGTAACCATAGTTAACGCGACTCAGGAAAGCTACGTTGCGTCGTTGCGACGATCCGGCGATAACCGTACGTGTCGATCCTCCGTTAACAGTTTGTATAGCCGAGCCACCAAATCCTCTTGCATTTATTGAGGAAGAGTTATAGTCCGTTTCGGTGGTAACAAAACCAGCCAGAGCGGTGATGTTGCTCTTTTCTATTTTCTTGGTATAAGTTAATGTGTTTTCCGATATCCAGTAAATGCGCTGGTTTGTGTTCAGATCGGCAACACCCTGGTAATTACGTCCACCTACACTTCGGTATGGATCAACCCATGCGTTATAAGTTCCGTTGAGCTGTTCGTAACCGAACATGGTTCTGAATTTCAGATCCTGAATCGGGTTTATTTCGGCATATATATTTCCGAGGAAACGGGCATTTACATATGCATGTTGATTTGCTTCGAGCAAGCCAATAGGATTTTCGAGGTCAGGGATAAAAGGATTCACTGCAAACGTACCGTCTGAATTATACACATCCGTTACTGGAGCACCGGTAATCAAGCTGTTGATAGCACCCCAGCGGCCTGTTTCGTTTACCGAAACGTCATTCCAGCGGTTGTACGAAACACTTGTCCCAACTTTCAGAACTTTGTTTACCCTGTGGTCGAGGTTGGTTTTAAAATTAAAGCGATCGAGCTGGTTGGTGATTTCGATACCTTCCTGTTTCATCCAGGATCCCGAGAGATAATAATTGGTGCTTTCGTTACCGCCGCTTACTCCCAGCTGATAGCTCTGCGAATGTCCGGTTCTGAAGGCTTTATCCTGCCAGTTAGTATTATAAGGATACAGGCTCCAGTCGACCGTCTGGCCCATTTCAGTAACCAGTGCTTTATACTGGTCAGCATTTAGCACATCCAGCTTGCGCCATACCTGCGACGAGCCCATATAGGTGTCGAAAGTAACTTTGGTTTTCTGGTTTCCTCCGCGTTTGGTGGTAATCAGAACAACTCCGTTGGCACCCGATGATCCATAAATGGAAGCTGCCGAAGCATCTTTCAGAATCGACATGCTTTCGATGTCTGCAGGGTTTATTTCGTTGATTGATGTTGTAGGAACCCCGTCAACAATATATAAAGGTTCACTGCCGGCCGTGATGGTTGATGTACCGCGGACGCGTATCGAAAATCCTGCCTGTGGCTGGCCTGAAGGCCTGATGATCTGCACACCGGCTAATTTCCCTTCCAGTGCATATCCGAACTGGGTATTGGGTCTTTCTTTAAATTCTTTGGCTGATACGGTAGCAACGGCGCCGGTCACATCTTTTTTCTGCTGCGATCCGTAGCCCATTACAACCACTTCTCCCAGGGTTGTGGCCGATTCCTTAAGTGTAAGATCAATAAGGGCTTTTCCGCCAACCGCAATTTCGGTGGTTTCGTACCCGATAAATGAAAATACCAGGGTTGCCGTAGCAGGTGCTGATACTGAGTACCGGCCGTCAGCACCGGTGGTTGTTCCGGTGGAGGTGCCTTTTACGACAACGTTCACACCAGGCATCGTAGATCCGTCATTCGATTTTACCGTACCTTTTACACTGATGTTCTGAGCCAAAAGGGCGGATTGGACAATCAACAAGAAAAACGCGGTTACAAAAAGCGTTTTTATCCTTAAGATTGGCACGAGGTTAATTAGTAGCTTTTTTTTCATTGGGTTGGGTTTTGGTTTGACATGCTAATAAAGTTACATAGTAATGTTTTTGGGGAAATAAAAGATGCGTACGCTAAGCAGCTCACTTATATTAAGGTAACAGGGTGTTACTTAATATCGTTAGTAAGTCAAAGATATAGATAAGTTAATGTAATAATGTACGGATTTGCGTATTATATTCTTCGATTTGCGCAAATTAGATTTTTGGGACGGAGTGGCTGGAGGGGGGAGAGTGGGTGAGGGGGTGAGGGAGTGAGGGAGAGAGGGAGTGAGGGGGTGAGGGAGAGAGGGCGCTATTTACCGGTGAGGTGTTTTTTCCGGTATTCTATAGGGGTGCAGCCTTTCACCTGTTTAAACTGGCGTGAAATATTTTTGCTGTTATCGAAGCCTGACTCCTGTGCAATTTCAAAAATAGTTTTATCGGTTTCAAGCAGTCGCTGGGCGAATTTCTGGATCTGCAGGTTATAAATATAGTTATAAACGCCTGTACCTGTAGTTTCCTGGAAACGTTTCTCGAGTGCCCTCCGCGAAAGCGGGACCTCTTTCAGCACATCAATTACATTTATACGCTCATCAATATGCTGGTGGATAAATTTAAGTGCCCTGGCGATGTATTTATCATTAGCCGAAGCAATATCAGTTGATTGGCGCGTAATTACCTGGGTAGGTTTTACCAGGATATCATAAGCCTGGGTAATTTGTTTGGTGATCATCATATCCATCAGGCGTGCGGCTTCGTACCCGCCTTTTTCAATATCCAGGTCGATGCTCGACAGGGGAGGATCCGATAAATTGCAGGTCATTTTATCGTTGTCAACGCCAAGCACAGCAATTTCTTCCGGAATCTGAATCCTGGCATGTTTGCAGGCTTCGGTAATATGCTGTCCGCGTTCGTCGTCGCAGGCCATAATGGCAATAGGTTTGGGCAGCGACTGCAGCCACTGGCTCAGGGCCGATGGCTTGTAGTACCAGAGTTCACGCGATGGCGCGAGGTCCTGGTCGAAATGATGCACTTCGTAGCCCTGGGTGTTCAGATGGTTTTCGAAACCTTCGGACCGTTCGCGCGACCATACTATATTTTTAAAACCATAGAAGGCAAAATTCTTAAATCCTTTTCCCAGGAAATATTCGGCGCCCATTTTACCGGCTTCGAAATACCCGCCGGTAATATTCGGAATATCCGAAAAACGCTCTTTAAAATCTTCTACTATAAGCGAAATCCCTGCATCCAAAACCCTTTTAACATCGAGGTCGTTGTATAGCTGTGCGATAATGCCATCGGCTTCCCATTCCCTGGCAAAATTCAGTATGCCATCCATTCCCAGTGTTTCACGGTAAAAAAGAGGCATACGGCAAAATATCCATGGGCCATGCTCCTTCGAGTATTTTACAACTCCTTTCATCAGGTTCTGACCGTATTCTTCCGAAATATCGATCAGGAGGATAATTTTGTGCATAAAACTTTGGTCAGGATGTCATCAGCTAAGGTAGCGCAAAATTGTCAGTTGCGGAAGATGCTTTGCTTAAGCGTTAAAAGTTTTATTGGTAATTAATGGTTTTGCCCAGATGCCAATGCTGAAAATGTACCCCAGGGTTGCGAAAAGCAGCAGCATCGAAAATTTAAGGCCTGCCAATTCGCCAATTCCGCCTATTAATAAAGGTACTACCGCTCCGCCCAGAATTGCCGTACATAATATTCCCGAAAAGCTGCCGTGGTGTGCAGGAACTGAATTCAGCGCAAGCGAAAAAATTACCGACCACATCACCGAAAGGAAGAACCCGGTAAGCGGGAAAGCATATATGGAAACAGTAGCCGAACCAAATAGTGCAAAAGCCAGGGTGATAATAGCAAAGCTTGTGAACACCAGCAGTACTTTACGGCTATCAATAAGTTTTAACAGCAACAAGCCCAGCAAACAACCCAACGTCAGCAATCCCCAGAAATACGAAATAACGTTAGCTCCTGTGGTAGCAGGATCAACGTTATGATAAGTTTGCAGGAATTTCGACGTCCAGTTGGCAATGCCTTGCTCTGTACCTACATAAGCGAATATACCTATAAAGAATAAAATGACCTGCCTGTTACGCAGCAGTTCCCCGAAAGCCTGGCCGGTTTCAATTTTTTCATCTTCCAGCAATTCAACTTTTGGGAATTTTATAAGCCAGATTACCACAATAATGGCCAGTACCACCAGCGCAAAAACCCAGTATAGCGATGCCCATTCGAGGTTAGCCGGAACAATCGGATCCAGAATGCGTATAAATAATGAAGTGTTGCCGCTATGTACGTTGTGAACAAGATAACTGTAAAGCTGCGGACTCAAAAAGGAGGCCAGCCCGAAAACCAGTTGCGCCAGCACCGAATAAAATGCAAAGTTTTCGCCGCCTCCCGAATGACGTAATAATGGGTTAATGGCCACCTGTAACATCGCCATTCCAATCCCGATTATAAAAAGTGAAGGAAGTGCAACCGAAAACCTGGGGAAAATGGCAAACAGCAGCGCTCCTGCAAATGCCAGCATAAATGCCGCGATCATAACCGTTTTTTCCGAATACTTCTCTATCAGCAGGCCGGCCGGCACCGACATAATTCCGTATGCTATAAAAAAGGAGAAAGGTAAAAACCCTGCCAGGCCTATGCCCAGGCTGAAACTCTTGATAATATCAGGTATAATAGGCCCAAGGATATTGGTGAGAAAAGAAATCACGAAGAAAATCAGCATAATCAGCATGATCATTAATGGACTTTTTGTCTTCATGTCGGTTTACTGTTTTGGGTAAAGAGTTAGTTTAGTTTTTATTGCGCGGTAACAGATCATCGCTTTTTAAATCTCCTTTTCGAACCGAAAAGAGCCGGAAATGCGGATCTGCGCCATAAAAATGAGCAAATGAATCGCCTGCTCAACAAATATTCTGTGGTCTTACGGGTATTTAATATTCAGTGTTTGTTTTTTCATATTCCAGCCGCTAAGCTGCAGGGAAAAAGTACCTTCTTTCACGATATTTTTCGCTATGCTGCAGCTTATCTCGCGTTTCTCGCCAGGTAGAAGGCTTATATAATTGTCGTTCCAGAAAACCGGGTAAAGCTGTTTTCCTGTTTTATCCTGCAGGCTGAGGTTGATAAAAAAAGCTATGCCAGGGCTGTTGTTTTCGAGGGTGACCTTGAGCTCCGTTTGATCTCCTTTTTCGCTTGATTTGCAGGAGGCTGTAATCTCGGTTGCCGGCAATGTGTTCAGCCCGCTGAAGTCGGCAAACTCTTTCATTGGGGTATAAGCCCAGGTAGTTTTATCCCAGGCAAATACATCGGGTTTTTCCGAAAGCCAGTAAAAATTCTGAGCAAGCTGTTTGCCGCTGCTGTCATATAAACGTAAATCGAGGAATACAGCCCTGCTAAGCGGATCCAGACTAAACACTTTTTCCGGTTTGTTTACTCCTGCTGCGAAGCGGATCTCTTTCTGCAACAGCAGCTGTGAGTTCAGCCCGAAAATCCTGATCTCTGCCTTCAGTCCAGCCAGATTGTTGCTGGTTTCGTTAATGGCAAATACGGCATTGTTATGGTAATCGTATATCAACTGCAGGGGTTCGTTGGCTTTGCGTGCAGCATAATAAGCTGAAGTTGGGAGCAGATAATAATCATACAACTGCCAGTACGTCGACGGCCATGCCGAGTTAAGCATCCACTGAATGATGCCGGTGGTTTTTGGCAGCCGCACCCTGAAAGCTTCGAACATGGCCCTCATAGCTTCGTATCCCTGTGCATCGGCTTTCATCAGGTACTCATCGAAGCCGGCAGCTTTTCCATACCTGTTGCTGAGCATCTGCGTGGTAACGTCCATGGTGTTAAATCCCTGTTTCGAATGGGTGCAGTGATAGTCCCACTCGCGGCCCATCGGCCACAGTTTATCGTCAGGGATCATTCTTTTTACCGATTCGGCAACGGGTACCTGTGCTCCGGGACCTGTTTCGGTGTTAAAGCCGAAAGCGCCTCCATTCAGGGTGTCGCTGTACCAGTAAACGGGGGCCACATACTCGTAAGGCCCGTTCATTTTTACGCCTGTGGATCCGCTTAGTTCGCTTACGCGGGTGCCCGCCGAGGTAAGGTACGGACGATTATCGGTGCTTTGTATCAGGTTTTGGTAGCGTTGTTCGAGTTCAGGCCGTGGAAGTTTGTCGCTGCCGATAAGCCATACAAAAATGCCCGGATGATTGCGCAGCCAAAGCATCTGGTCGCGAAGCGAATGTATGGCAAGGTCCATTTCCGCTTCTGTTTTGATGCCGCCAAAGTCGTCGCAGGGTTTTCCCAGGTATTCGTCCCATTCCCACTGGCAACTCCATCCAACCATAGCAAGTATGCCATATGTATCGCAAAGATCGTAAATGTCCTGGCTGTTTCCCCAAATGCTCTCAAAGCGTAAAGTGTTCAGGTTCATGTGTTTTACATACTGAACCTGTGTTTCCAGGCTTTCGAGGCTGTCGCGCAGGAAAATATCGTCGGTCCAGCCACCGCCTTTAATCAGGATTTCTTTTCCGTTTAGCTTAAATCCTTTGTGCCCTGCCGCATTGGTATAGCTTTCAATTTTCCGTATGCCGAAGGTTATTATTTCCGAATCCGAAACCTGCTTTCCGGTTTCGAAGCGGAGGTTCATATGGTACAGTTCGGGCGATCCCATGGTATTGCACCACCAGAGGCGTGGATTTTTAAGGTGGAATGCCGCTATCTCCTTCGGTCCCAGCACCAGGTCGAGGGTGGCGCCGGCCTTTATTTCGACTGGATAGCTGAATTCAACAGCTTCCATTTTCCCTTTCAGAAATCCTTTAACGGTTTCGGCAGTGTAATTGGTAAGGCTGGTTTTAAGGGTGAGCGAAGCTTCCTGAAATGTGGCGGTATTTACTGCGGATTCAACATAGGTGTTTTGCATACCCACAGCACCGGTAGTGTGCAGGTATACTTCGCGCCAAATCCCCATATTTTCGTCAGGTGGCCGCGGATTCCAGTCGACAAAACCCAGGTTGAAATCGCCGGGCTGGGCCCTGAATATTTCGACCGAAAGGATGTTTTTCTTTTTTGTGAGCAATCTTGTTACGTCGAATGCATACCTGCGGTAGGTGCCGTATACGCTGTCGCGCGATGCCAGCAGTTTCCCGTTCAGCCAGATATTGGCATAATAGTTAATTCCGTCGAAATTTAAGGTAATATGCTGCCCCGCTTTGAGCTCAGGCATTTCGAACTGCCTGCAGTACCACCACGAACCGTCGAATTGTGTCTTCTCGACAGATGTATAATTGTCGCCGGTAAATATATCTTTATAAAGTCCGTTGCGGGTAAGCACGCCCATAACTGTTGCCGGAACCGAAGCTTTGTACCAGTTTTTCGCATCAATTTCGTGACTCGACAATTCGGCCCCCCTGCGGTTTATTTTTGATGACTGCTGAACGTACCAGTTCTCTTTCAGCAGCACTTTACCTGCCGGATTTGCAGTATGCTGCGCAAAAACATGGCCCGGCCACAATAGGACTGCACAGATTCCGCATATAAGTACCAGTGTTTTTATCATTTACTGAAATGTTTTGCCTGCAGCCTGTATTTTGTCAAAGTTCATAAAGCAGGGCAGGGGTTTTGTATTCCTCAATCCGGACTGATGGTAGCAAAGCAGGAGAGGGGAATGCATTCTCAAAGTTAAACATTTTTTACAAGGGCTGCTGCACCCAGCAAGGCGATGTTGTCAACCTGAGTTATATGTATTTTCAACCGTTTAATTGTTTCGGGGTACTGAAAACTTTCCATGCATTTTTTCATTGATGTTTCAAAAAAAGCATAAGCTTTGGAAATGGATCCGCCCAGTATTATAGCTTCCGGGTCATAGGTATAGGCAACGGCTTTTATCACATTCCCAAGGTGGGTTCCATATTCATCCCAAACGGATAGGGCTGTTTTATCACCCGAAAGTGCTGACTGGTGGGCTTCGAGTGCGGTGGTTTCATGCAGGGTTTCGAAAAATGTGCTGCTGTTATAGAATTCGTAATTATTATCCAGGTAGGGCAGAAGGCCTATTTCGCCTGCTCCGCAGTTGTTACCCGTATAAAGATTGTTTTGTATTACAATACCTGCGCCCAGGCCTGTGCCCAGTGCCAGCGCCACAAACGACGAATATGGCTTAGCCTGACCGTAATCATGCTCGCCCAGTGCAAAACAGTTTACATCGTTATTAATAAAGACAGGTATTTTGAATTCTGTTTCCAGGATTTTTTTAAGTTCCACTCTTTTCCATGAAGGGATATTTACCACATCAAAAACAATCCCGTTTTCGATATCCACCACCGAAGGAACTCCAACGCCTATTCCACTTACGTCGGGTGTTATCAGATCAGCAATTACCGCTATAAGCTGTGAAAGGGTCTTCTCAAGCGAATCCTTATCGGTCAACAAAGCCTGCTTTATGGAAGTAATGACGCCCCCCTCAGTTAACCCTGCCCTAATATTGGTTCCGCCTAAATCAACGCCAATAATCATCTCTATGCAATTTAAAGTATAAAGGGAAGGTGAGTTCCGCTACTGTTTTCCTGAAAGTACTGCAAAGCTATACCACAAAATAAGAAAAAGCGTAGGAAAACGCGCAGTAAAAACCTCAATATGCGCAAATCCTATTCCGTTTATTAGAAAAGTTGCAGGGTTTCAGAGTTTCAAGGTTTCAGAGTTCAAAGGTTCAAGAGTTCAAAGGTTCAATTCCTTGTACCTGTTCTTAGTGCCTCTTCGTGTTCTCCGTGCCTCCGTGGTTTAAAAGTTCAAAG
>CAIJPI010000126.1 GCA_903822525.1 uncultured Bacteroidales bacterium
ATATATGTATGTTATATTATTATGCGAAACGCAATACATTAAAATAAATTATCAGATTAAAATAAGTAACTGTCTAAATTTGGCAAAATGATGGATTTAAGAACAAGGATTTGCGATTTACCCCGCTACCGCGCGAATCCTTTCGCGTGGTTCTATAAATCCAAAACCCCGCTACCGCGCGAATCCTTTCGCGTGGTTCTATAAATCCAAAACAATAACATTATCCAGTAATCCTTTTTCTCCGCTGTAGTCCCTTGCACTACTATACATATAATCTTCAGGTCTGAACACCAGCCCTGCTTCTACCGGATTATTATGGATATACCTGATTTTCTCAGTAATTACTTTGTTGCTCCATAATTCGATTGGCTTATTATCATGCCTCCAGAATTGATACTTATTTACATTTGAACTTTGTCCGGCAGCTTTTTTAAATTGTTCAAGTAGCCATTCTTTCCTGCTTTCCTTGGGGTTTTCAATAATTGCCTGAATGATTTTTCTACTTGTAAACCTTTTAATATCTCCTAATAAATCTTCAGGCTTATATTCACCAGCACTTCTGAAAACCAAATGAACATGACTTGTCATTATGCACCAGGCAAATACTTCCATTGCTTTGTTTTGCTGGCTAAAACTGAGACTTTCCAGAAAAATATCCTTGTATTCATTCCTCGTAAAAACATCAATCCACTCCACCACGGCAAAACTAACAAAGTATGCACCTTCAGGATTATAGAATTTATAATTGCGACTCATATGGCAAATTTAATTAATTTCATTTGCCGTAGAACACCAAAAAGGTTGATGTTTTTATTGATAGAAATTATGAATGTTTATGGTACCACGCGAAAGGATTCGCGCGGTAGCGGAGATAGAAATTATGAATGTTTATGGTACCACGCGAAAGGATTCGCGCGGTAGCGGAGATAGAAATTATGAATGTTTATGGTACCACGCGAAAGGATTCGCGCGGTAGCGGGATGTCTCACTATTCACTATTTTACATCAGCTTCTGGTAGGCCTGCCACCAGCGGTCGGGGATCTCATCCTCGAGGGCAGTTTGATAGTCGGCTTCAGAGCATGGAACAATATAGTGGCGGCGGTACTTTTCGCGTATATTATCCGAGCATTTTATCTCCATCCACCAGCGGTCGCTGGGTTTGCTTTTGTAGAAAACTATGCCGTCGCCAAAATCGCTAACCTGCACCGTGTACCGTATATAATTTTCGGCCCCTGCCGATGGATGATCCTCCTGGCGATGATAAAATCCATCGATAAAATACCATATCATCTGGGCCAACAAATGTGCTGTTTGCCCGTTGCGGTCGAGCGAAGGATTCATTTCGAAAAAACCGGCCGAAGTAATCTTGTCGCTCATTCCGGCATAGCGCGCCATCTGGCAGGCTTCTTCACCGTAAAAGCCATTGGGTGTGGCATTGGCATTGCCGGGGGCATCACTCTGCCTTACAGCCGACATATCGAACGAAAACAAATCGGCATTCCGCACAAGCGGTTCCACCTGAGTGATATCACTGTGCAATACACCCAAACGGTAAATATCGAAAAACAGGTTCCGCATCAGGTCGATGGCACCCTGTTCAACAAAATACGTCTGGTAGCCTATATTTGTGTAATTAAATAAATAATTTGGCTTGTGAAGGATAATATGGCTGAGGTAGGAACGCGAATTAAGCTGGTCCTCGCTTTCGCCCAGGTCGAACATAGTATCGACAGCCGCGATATTGATAATGCTTTTGCGGTTTTTATACGCACGGTACATGGCGTAAGTCAAATCCTGTCCGCCACCAATAATTACAGGAACAATACTGAGTTCGAGCAATGCTTCAACTACAGCTGTAACGGCAAAGTAGGTGTCGTCAACACTATCGCCACGCATGATGTCGCCAAGGTCAGCCACCCGGATTGTGTAGTTGCCCGGCAGTAACCTGTACAGGTATTCGCGCACACTCCCCGAAGCCATGCCGCAGCCCTGGTTATCGACTGCACTGCGGTCCTCATCCACACCAAATATGGCGATTTCAATACCCGCCAGATCAGGAAAGCCATCCGCTGTATAGGTATCGAAAACCTCCCCTAAGCGTTTGCCTTTATGTGCTGCAACATGCGGCAGCATGATATCCTGAACCGGTTTAAAGTAGCTGGAGATATGCATGGATATAAGTTATGAAGTATGAGTAAGTGCTTTCCTGCAAATATAGGAAGAGTTCAGGCTTTACCGGTATCGTATTAACACATTTGGTTCTACTGCTAATTTAGTGGGTAAAAATATTTTGTTGGAAGCCAGAAGTCGGAAGTCAGAAGTTTAACTGGAAACTTCATTTATCCTTAAATTGGGATTTGTTGACCAATTGCATTTGTATACATGTTAACTTTCAATAGGACCAATTCCAAATTGATGCTTTCTTCGGTCTTCGGACTTCCATCCTTTTAAAAACTATTTCCATCAAATTCGTAGTAGAACCTCACATTTTATTTTTTCCCGCGGGGTACAAATTTCTTTTTCGCAGGAGCTGGCGAAGCATCGGCCAGTTTTAAACATTCGTCGAGCGTGAGCATAGCCGGCTCGGTACCTTTCGGGATTTTGATGTTGTTCTTGCCGACCGCAATATAAGGGCCATAGCGGCCGTTGAGTACAAGCACATCGGGCCGTTCGGTAAAAGCCTTTATGGTGCGGTTAGCGCTTTCGGTACGCTTTTCTTCAATCAGCTCAATAGCCCGTTCGATGGTAATGCTTGCCGGATCATCCGTTTTTTTGAGGGAGCAGAATTTGGACTGGTGAAGCACATACGGACCAAAACGCCCTATGGCAACTGTAATGTCGGCATCTTCAAACTGCCCGAGCAGGCGCGGGAAATCGAATAATTTAATGGCTTCGTCGAGTGTAATGTTTTCGAGTGTCTGCCCTTTGCGAAGTCCTGCAAACTTTGGCTTATCGGGCGAATCGGTTTCGCCTATCTGGGCGATGGCACCAAAACGGCCTAATTTGACATAAATATTCATTCCGGTGGTCGGGTCAATGCCAAGCAGCTTTTCGCCTTTGGCTTTTTCGCCGCTTTCGAGGGTCTCGAGTACTTTTTTATGAAATGGAGTGTAAAACTCGCCAATCATCAGATTCCAGGCTTTTAGTCCGTCGGCGATTTCATCAAATTCCTTTTCGACGCTGGCCGTGAAATTATAATCCATAATATCGTCGAAATACTGCTGCAGGAAACGGGTCACCAGCTCGCCGGTATCAGTCGGGAAGAGTTTTGATTTTTCGAAACCGAATTTTTCGGATTTTACGGTTTCTTTGATTTTCCCATCCTTAAGTATCATATACCTTATATCGCGGGTGTTGCCATCGCGATCCTCTTTTACAACATATTCGCGTTTGATAATGGTCGAAATGGTCGGCGCATAGGTCGAAGGACGGCCGATTCCCAGCTCCTCGAGTTTTTTCACCAGGCTGGCTTCGGTATAGCGTGGCTGGCTGCTGGTAAACTTCTGAACGGCCTCTATCTGCTGCATGGCAAGCTTTTCGCCTTTTTTTACCGGAGGCAGAAGGCCTTCGGTTTGTTCGGCATCATCGTCAGTCGACTCCATATACACTTTCAGGAAACCGTCGAATTTAATCACTTCGCCCAGGGCAACAAATTGTTCGTTGCTGTTCGAAAGGTCGATGTTAATATTTGTCTTTTCGAGAATGGCATCGGCCATCTGCGAGGCAATGGTACGTTTCCATATCAGGTCGTAAAGGCGTTTCTGTGCAGCATCGCCCTCAATGGTGCTTTGATTCATGTAGGAAGGGCGTATTGCTTCGTGCGCTTCCTGTGCGCCTTTGCTTTTGGTAGCAAACTGACGCGATTTGTGGTATTCGTTACCGTATTGTCGCGTAATTTCGTCTTTGGCCATACCCAGCGCTGTTTGCGAAAGGTTGACCGAATCGGTACGCATATAGGTGATCTTTCCGCTTTCGTACAGCTGCTGGGCTACCGTCATGGTGCGGCTTACCGAGAAACCAAGTTTACGGCTGGCTTCCTGCTGCAGGGTGGAGGTAGTAAAAGGGGGTGCAGGTGAACGTTTGCCTGGTTTTTTTTCGACATCGGCTACCGTAAAGGCTGCTTTGCTGCATAGCTCCAGAAACCCGCGGGCTTCCTCCAGTGACGAAAAACGCTTTGGGAGATCGGCTTTAAAAGTAGCATTTCCTTTCTCGTTGTTCACTTCAAAAAGGCCGCTGACTTTATAGGCGAAAGTAGAATCGAACTTGCGGATATCTTCTTCACGCTCAACAATAAGCCTTACGGCTACACTCTGAACACGCCCTGCCGAAAGGGATGGTTTAACTTTTTTCCATAGTATGGGTGAAAGCTCAAAACCAACAAGCCTGTCGAGAACACGGCGGGCCTGCTGTGCATTTACCAGGTTCTGGTCAATTCGCCGCGGAGTCTTTATGGCTTCGGTAATGGCGGTTTTGGTGATTTCGTGAAATACAATGCGGTTTGTTTTTTCAGGATCCAGATTCAAAACTTCGGCCAGGTGCCACGAAATAGCTTCTCCTTCGCGGTCCTCGTCAGTAGCCAGCCATATGGTTTCGCAACTGTCGGCCAGTTTTTTCAGTTCGCTTATCACTTTCTTTTTATCAGGCATCACCTCGTAGACCGGCCTGAAGTGGTTATTTACTTCAATACCAAGCTCTTTGGTTGAAAGATCGCGGACATGGCCAAAGCTGGATTTTACAATAAAATCCTTTCCCAGGTATCCTTCAATCGTTTTGGCCTTAGCCGGTGATTCCACAATAACAAGATTCTTACTCATATTTTTTGCATTAAAATCAGAAAATCGGGTGCAAAGTAACGCAATAAAATTACAACTGAATGTACATATTGTTTAGTATACCTTAATAACAGCAAATTAGTTTCCCGGTTTCCCAATCCGAATCATGTATATCATTTTTTTGTATATGTCTGATTAACTGATTCTTATAAGTAACATTTCGTGCCTTTTTTTGTTGTAATTTTGCAGTCCTAAAAAAAATCTGTACTTACATTATTTACCGGATTGAAAACGTGGAACCAAAAAAGAAATCCTATATAGAGACTTACGGCTGTCAGATGAATTTTTCGGACAGTGAGATTGTTGCCTCGATACTTGCCGATCAGAATTACGAACCTACAACCGATATAAAATCTGCTGATCTTATTTTGCTGAATACCTGTTCGATACGCGACAATGCCGAACAAAGGGTTCGCAACCGCCTTAACGAACTGCATGCCCTCAAGCGGAAGCATCCCGGCCTGGTAATAGGTCTGCTCGGATGCATGGCTGAGCGCCTGAAAGATAAATTGCTGGAAGAAGAACGTCATATCGACCTTATAGTGGGACCCGACGGGTACCGGCAACTGCCCCAGTTGCTCGAGCAGGTCGAAAGCGGTCAAAAAGCCATTAACGTTTTGCTTTCGGCTGACGAAACCTATGCCGATATCAACCCGGTACGAACAGGTGGCAGCGGAGTTACTGCTTATATCAGCATTATGCGTGGCTGCGAAAATTTCTGCGCCTATTGTGTTGTTCCTTACACCCGCGGCAAAGAACGAAGCCGCAGCCCGATTACCATTGTAAAAGAAGCCCGCGAACTTTTTGAACAGGGCTTCCGTGAAGTAACCCTGCTCGGGCAGAATGTAAATTCGTACCATTGGGATGAAAATAACCAGCCTGTTTCATTTCCTGCCTTACTCCGGGAAGTGGCTTCGATAAATCCCCTGTTACGGGTACGGTTTGCAACTTCGCATCCTAAGGATATTTCGGACGAGCTACTCGAATGTATAGCAGCACACGATAATATCTGCAAATCCATCCACCTGCCGGTCCAATCGGGCAGCACCCGCATGCTGGGAATGATGAAACGCAGTTATACCCGCGAATGGTATATGGACCGCATTGCCGCCATACGCCGCATTATTCCGGGTTGTGCCATAACCACTGATATTATTGCCGGGTTCTGTTCCGAAACAGAGGAAGATCACGAGCAAACCCTTTCGGTTATGCGCGAAGTAGGCTACGATTATGCCTATATGTTCAAATATTCCGAGCGCCCTAACACCATAGCCGCAAAGAAATATCCCGACGATGTACCCGAAGATATAAAAAGCCGCCGCCTCGACGAAATTATAGCTTTACAACAGGAACTTTCGCTTAAAAGCAACAAACTGGATGTAGGAAAAGAATTTGAGGTTCTGGCTGAAGGCGTTTCGAAGCGCTCGGATCAACAGCTTTTTGGCCGTACAAGCCAGAATAAAGTGGTGGTATTTCCCCGTTCTGCTTTTAATCCGGGCGACTATGTTAAAGTTGTAACGCTTTCGTGCACAGCGGCCACGCTCAGGGGTGAACTGGCAAAATGATCAAAAACCAGCACCAAATAAAGCAGCATGTTTTGATAATTTCACAACTTAAATTATTATATCTTTGCTGGCCTATATATGTAATGCTATTAACTTATTTAAATTTTTATGAAGCAAAGAAACCTTGTGCTTAAAGTCCTTTACATTCTGGTGATAGGGTTTTCCCTGATATCCTGCGTGCCTCAGCAAAAAATGAAGTACCTTCAGGATAAGGAAGGAGTGGCTCCTGTTACTGAATTTCAAAATATAAAACCCGACTATAAACTGAGGTCAGGTGATTACATTTATATCCGTATACTTACCCTCGACCAGAAAAGTAACGAAATTTTTTCGAATATGACAGGTTCGGGGACAACCGGATACATGAATATGACCGACCAGAACCTGTACCTTTCGAGTTATATGGTAAATGATTCGGGATTTATCACATTCCCGCTGCTGGGAAATATATATGCCAACGGGCACACCGTTACCGAGATGGAGGAAAGCCTTAATAAAGCAGCATCCGAAATTATTAAAGAGTCGAGTGTTGTTGTTAAACTTGTGCTTTATAACATTTCAGTACTCGGAGAAGTACAGGCCCCGGGTAAATACACTATTTACAACAACCGTATCAATATATTTGAAGCCCTGGCGCTGGCACGCGACCTCACTAGTTTTGCCAATCGATCTAAAGTTCAGATTATCCGTACCGAAGGAAATAAAAACAGTATTGTTACACTCGACCTGTTGAGCAAGGATATTCTGTCATCGAAATACTATTACCTTCAGCCTAATGATATCATTTACGTTGAGCCACTCAAAAACAAGACCTACGCATTTGAATCCTTCCCATATGCCCTGATTTTTTCTACCATTACTACAGCACTTCTGATAGCTCAATTCTTTAAATAATATTATTTTTATCCGTTTTAATAGTACCATTTACCGCATATACTTCACATAATGGACAACAATCTCCCCAATTATAATGAAATGCAGGAGCAGTCAGTCGACATAAAAGCCCTGTTTTATAAATTTCTCAGCTACTGGTATCTGTTCTTTATCACCTTAGTACTCGTAATGCTTATTGCATTTTTGTTTAACAAATATACCGAGCCTATATATAAAGTAAAATCTACGGTCCTTATCAAGGAAGAAAAAGGCGGACTTAGTGATGCCCAATCCTTATTGGGTTTTGGAAATGTTACCAATACACAAAAACTCCAGAACCAAATCGGGATCCTGAAATCCCGTTCGTTGGTTTCGCGTACTATTAAATCGTTGGACTTTAATGTTTCCAATTTTAAAGAAGATAATTTTATTACGCTTGAGGTTTATAAAGAATCGCCGTTTGAAGTAATTATTGATACCGCCTATCTTCAGCCTGTTGGTAATCTGAAATTTTATGTAACCATACTTTCTGAAAACGAATACCTTTTAAAAGCTGAGGGACAGGAAATAAGACAATATGACTACAATACCTATACCGAAGGTAAGAAGAAAATTCCTTTGCTCAAATATGATAAAAAACATCGTTTTAGCGAACAGGTTACTACAGCGAATTTCAGTTTTCGTTTAGAAAAAACCTTGAAATACGATCCGAAAACAGCTTTGAATGAGCGCTACTATTTTACCTTCAATACATTGTCCGCCATGATTAAGGAGTTTTCGGGTTATGAAATTGAGCCAATAAATAAAGAAGCCTCAATTGTCGAAATCTCACTTAAAGGCAATAACTCGCAAAAATCCGTCGACTTCCTGAATCGGCTTACACAAGAATATATCATGCAAGGTCTGGAAAAGAAAAACCGGATCGCCATCAACACTATTCTGTTTATCGACAGCCAGTTACTCGAAATCCGCGATTCGTTGACAACCAATGAAAGCGTACTGCAAACCTTCCGTACCAACAATCAGATTATGAATCTCGACGAACAATCGAGGGAAATTTATAAAAACATAACCGATCTGGAAAAGGAAAAAGCCGTATTGCTGGTTAAGGCCAAGTATTACAATAACCTTAAAGAGTATATCCAGAAAAACAAAGACGATTTGAATGGCGTGGTAGTCCCTTCGGCTATGGGAATTGATGATCCTATCATGACCCAGATTCTGAACCAGATCACCAAGCTGTATGACGACCGCTCCGAGATACTTATCGGCTCTAAACCAAACAATCCCCTTGTACTGGCTGTTGATCAGAAAATCAACAATACCAAAAGAGCTCTCACCGAAAGCATCAGCAACATTGTAAAAACATCGGATATCAGTATAAAGGATATTGAAGCCCGAATCGACAAAATGTCGGAGTTTTTCCGTAACCTGCCAGCCACTCAGCGCCAGTTGTTAGGTATTGAACGCAAGTACAAGTTGAACGACGCCATATATACATACCTTCTTCAAAAAAGGTCGGAGGCTGCCATTACCAAAGCCAGCAACACACCCGATAACGAAATTGTTGACATGGCCGATGCAATCGTAAAAGAACAGGTATTCCCAAAAGTTAGCCTGAACTATACCATTGCGTTTCTACTAGGTCTTATTATACCAATGCTATATGTTTTCGGAAAAGATTACCTGAACGATACCATAGTCGATAAGAAAGATATTGAACGCCATACAAATATACCTATACTGGGTCATGTGCTTCACAACAGGCACGACAGCAATATTGTGGCTTTCACTTCACCCAAATCAGCCATATCCGAATCCTTCAGGTCCCTGCGTACCAACCTGCAATATATTACTCAGGGCAAGGATAAGTTTACCATTCTGATAACCAGTACCGGTCCCAGTGAAGGGAAATCGTTTACCTCCATGAACCTGGCCTGTATTTATGCACAGTTCGAGCGCAAAACCCTTCTGGTTGGCTATGACCTTCGTAAACCAAAAATCTACCAGGATTTCGGACTGAAAAATACTCACGGCGTTACATCTTACCTGATTGGGAAAAGTTCGCTGGAGGAAATTATTCAGAAGTCGCCTGTTCCAAACCTGGATGTTATTTCGGCAGGACCTGTTCCTCCAAATCCGGCTGAATTGATTGCCTCAATCCGAAATGGCGAATTGTTGAACCTGTTAAAAGAACAATACGACTATATTATCCTTGACACACCACCCATCGGATTAGTTACTGATGCATTTCTTCTTATGCCTTATACCGATGCCAATATTCTGCTTGTCAGGCAGAATCTTACCCATAAAAGAGTTTTTGAATCCATCGCAGGTGATTTCGAAAAGCGAAGCATACCTAATACAACCATTATAGTGAATGATGTAAAACCTGACAAAACCGGGTATGGTTACGGATACGGTTATGGATACGGTTATGGATACGGTTATGGGTATGGATACGGACAGGGATATGGATATTATTCAGATGACGCATCCACTGAGCAGGATGCTTCCTTGTTTAAGAAAATATTCAGCAGGTCATAATTTAAAACGTATACGATCCGGGTTGATTATCATTGCACCGTTTTCACACAAAATAAAAAGAGGGACGAACAAAAGCCGTCCCTCTTTTTTTATACCCTTTGCCAATCTTATTTGAACGCTTTCTCCAACAGGCCGTCGCCACTCAGTTTCAGTCTGTCAAAATAAGATGGGACTTCTCTGCCCATCAGTTTATCAACATAAATTTTAGCCAGGTACTGCCCGAGCATAAATCCCTGTCCACGGAAACCGACAAATAATCCCAGGTCGGGATCAAGGATCATGCGGGGTTCAACATAGTAGCCGGCCCACACAGCCTGAAAACCAACCGAGGAAAGCTGTGGCAGCCAGTTGATAAATACTTCGGATACAATTTCGAGAAACTCCTTTGAATTTATTTTCAGGTTCTTGTCCGTTTCCATGGGTTCGAGCTGCGGAGATGCACAGCCGATAATCTGGCCTGTTTCACCCAACTGCTGGCCATACACTGCAGTGAATCCTTTATACCTCCGGCGGTCGATAAGCATATCGAG
>CAIJPI010000127.1 GCA_903822525.1 uncultured Bacteroidales bacterium
CATGCGCTTTCCGGTGCAAGTTACTAAAAAACTGCAACCCGCCAGTTTCGGGTATGCCATTGAAAGATCAATACTGGTATATGCGCTGGTTTCGGGAATTTCATCCTGAAACAGATCGCTTATATTTACTGAAATATTGCCCGCATTGCGTTCAGCCCATCCGCGCTGCCAAAGGTATCCGGCCACCTCAGCCATTTCATTGGTCAGGTTTTGGATCGCTTTGTTCTGGTTCAGGATTTCTTTCATTTTGAAATGCTTTTCATATTAGGAGTGACTGAAGCTACTCTATACGTTGCGATATCTGATTTTTTACTTCAGGTATTGTCACAACTGCACAGCAGACTAATTAATTTTCATTTCGAGCCATTTATCCAGGGTTTCAACCACCAATTTATGTTGTTCGGGGCTGAGGGTCGAAATCTGAGCGCCATGGGTTCCGCCTGCCTGTACCAACTTGAGGCTACCGCTTCCTGGCTTTATTTTGGCACCTGTTGCACCCCATGGATCCGCTTCGCCATAAATGTAAATCATGTGTTGAGGATTGCCGGCAATGAATTTCTTCAGTTTCAGCTGGTACGAAGGATCCCATACAACAGATACTCCACCGGGCTGAAAAGCTGAGTTAGGATAATCCTTGTGCTTAAGGTATTTCCTGAAAGGTTTCTCGTTATATTCGTAATAGCCGAGTTGCGTGTAAAACTGGTAATTGGCAGGCTCAAAAGATTTGGCTGCATCAGTATACCAGAAGGGTGAAACAATCTGAATCAGATAAGCTGCCATCGCTTCCCGGCTGGTGGTTCGCAGTTCGGGTAATTTCGATTCGTCGGCGGTATATTGCCAGAATGAAAATGGGAATTCAAGGACTGAATAGTCATATGCTGTTTCGGCGTCGATGGTTGTAAAAACCAGACCATACTTAGTTGCTGTCTTTTCCCAGACAGGTAAAATCGATTTTTTGTTCTTTAAAAGGTAATATTGTAAGTCGAGGATATGATTCCGCTGTTCTCTGGTACCTACTGTCTTAAAATGCCTGTCGATGCGGGTATCGAGCCTGGCGTAATTCAGGGGTGCAACATAGGGAACCGAAACATCCACATCATCCGGATAAAATACCTTGTATTCGGTTGCCGTTTGCCCGCCTTTGCTCACGCCTGTAGCAATCCATTTGCCTTTGTATATCTGGCCGAAGAGGTTGCGGATATAATGATAATCGCCGGCATCCTGTTCTGCGGTGAGATATTTCCAGTCGACAGGATCAGGTGTTGAAGGCCCGAAATAGCGGTGTTCGACATACAACTGATTGCCATGCAACAAAGAAGTCACTTCTGTTTTCATATCAGGCGTTACCCAGTTAGCGTCATAGCCTTCGGTTTCCATTACCGTTGGACTGTCAAATCCAGCATGGCCGATGAAGATCCGTTGTTTGAATGTCGGGCTTCCGGGATTGGTATGATCAACAAGTTGCGGAAGCATAACAATATAGAACTCCACGAATGCGGATGTATCCTTTTTTGCAATTTCAATTCCGGGTATGGCTTTCAGAAATTTGTATAATTCACTATCCTGAGCAGAAGTAAACAGTGGGATAAGGATAAATGCAAAAAGCAGATGGCGCAAGGATTTCATACAGGGAATAGTTAAGTAGAGCAGCGCAAAAATATTCATTTCATTTCAAACGTGAGTATAAGATCTGAAATCTCTTTTTAATAACTTTGCCGGGTAGGAAAATACCTGGAGATACTTTTAAATGCAAACCATACAGATCCTTCCATATTCGGAACAGCTGGTTTTTGAAGGTATACAGTTCCTGAACCCCGTTCACTAAATTCTGAACTATGATACTACCTCGTGCAGAAGCACTTATACTGCTCCGAAAATATGTAAAAAACGAAAAAATGATAGCCCACAGTCTTGCTTCTGAGGCTGTACTGCACGCATTAGCCATTCACCTGCAACGCAATGCAGAAGCCTGGGCGCAGGCCGGTTTGCTGCACGACCTGGATGTAGAGGTTACCAATGCCGATGCCTACACTCACGGTCCGGAGGCAGCCAAATGGCTGGCCGGAATGGGTGTGGATCATGATATTGTGGATGCCATAGGTATGCATAATGAAATTGCAACCGGCATGGATCGTACCACTGAATTTCAGCATGCCCTGGCTGCCGGCGAAACCATAACGGGGCTTATTATGGCAACGGCTATGGTATATCCTGACCGGAAAATTGCTTCAGTTAAAACTAAATCGGTTGTAAAGCGTATGAAGGAAAAAGCCTTTGCTGCATCGGTAAAACGCGAAAACATATTAGAATGCGAACAGATAGGTATTTCCATCGATGATTTTGCTGCAATCGCCATTGCTGCAATGGTTGGTATAGCAGATGAAATCGGGTTGTAACTTCCCGCAGCCTCCTGAAAAACAAAAACCAACTAAACCGTCCCGCGCAACTAAATCCTCCTCCCTAAACCCTAACCCCTAACCCCTCCTGTAAATAAAAGATTGCGTCACAAAATCTTCTCCCCTAATTCCCAACCCCCAACACCTAACCCCTCCTGTAAATAAAAGATTGCGTCACAAAATTTCCTCCCCTAATTCCTAACCCCCAACACCTAACCCCTTTTTTCATATCTTTGTTTCATCATGATAAAGAAGTTTATAGATAGAATTCCGTCATTTTTAAAGAATAAATATCTGCTTACAGGTGTTGCTTTCCTTATTCTGCTGCTGTTTCTCGATCGCAACAACCTCATTTCGCAGTATAACATGAGGAAAGAGTTGCACGGACTTCGTAAAGAGTTAAAATTCTATCACGACCAGGCAAAACTCGATAGTATTGAATTGAGCCGGCTGATGGGGGATTCGCTCGAGCTGGAAAAACTCGGACGCGAAAAATACATGATGAAATGCGACAGCGAGGATATTTACATCATTATTCGTAAGCCTGCTATTCAGAAATAATAAACATACCGTCCGCCGACTTGTTTATTCAGTAAAAAACCACTCTTTATGAAAATTTCTGTGCTAAAAATAATTTTACCTGTCCTTTTATTTGCCGGTTCTGTTCTCAGGGCACAGGATAATACACCTGTGTTACCTGTCGACCTCGATACCAAACTTATTACCTACAAAGAGGTTGTTACGGTGGCTGGTAATCCCAACGAATTGTTTAACAGGGCTATAGAGTGGATTAATAAACAATATAAAAATCCTGCCGATGCTACCAAAGTGCGTAATCCCGCTACAGGACTGATTGAAATTATTCACCGTTTCGAAATCACCCGCGAGGATAAAGGGATGACGCGTCCGGCCGGTACTGTTGATTATTCGATGAAGATCGAAATGAAGGACGGCAGGTACCGTTATACCATAACAAATTTCAATTATAAAGAAGTTTCGCGTCAGCCTATTGAGATGTGGCTGGATAAGAAGAACAAAGCATACATTCCGGAGTGGGACGACTACCTGAAACAGCTTGATGATGCTACCCGCAAACTGATTGAGGGACTGAAACTCGGAATGCAGCCACCGGCTCCTAAAAAAGTGGATGAGTGGTAATTCCGCATGTATGCAGGCTTTCTATTTTTTCTCGGAAACCCTTTTTACTCCCGAATAATTAACTTTTTTAATTTCGCCAAGGTAATCGAGCAGCGTTTGAGCGCCTGTTTTGAAATTGGTTGTGCCAGGATCGGCATGTTTGAATTTATAACTGGCCGATATATAACTGTTTAGACCTACAGTATAACTTTTTGCTGCATCGAGCAGGTTTCCTGAAAGGTCTCTCATTTCAACATCTGTGCATAATCCTTCGGGGCCCACCGTTACCATGTAAGTCATACCTGAAGGAATCAGGTCAATTTCTTTTTCGCGGTTGTAAGCACTGCATATCAGCGATTTTATTTCTTCATACGTCATGGTATAGGTCACAACCTGGTTTCCGAAAGGATCGAGGCGGAAGATGTCTTTCAGGCGGATGTCGCCTTGTGGCAGATTCGAAATTCGGATTCCTCCTCCATTCTGGAAAGCAAAGTCTACCTTCATACGTGCTGTGATAGCATCTGTCATCATACAACCAAGTTCTTCCTGGCTTTCGAAGGCAGTTTCGGCAAACCCTACAATGCGGTCCATTTCTTCGTTGCTGTTATATTTGTCGATCAAAGCCTGCAACTGTGGATCGGTACCTTTGATGCCTGCGAGGGGAATCAGTTCGTATTTGCGATCTGTAATTTTTCCTTTCGTCACCTGCAGTGTAGTCATTCCAACATTTTTCAGGCCCGAACCCGTCTGAACGATCATGACGCCGTTTACCATCATTGGCTGGGTCATTGTAGTGTGCGAATGCCCTCCGATAATCAGGTCGAACTGTGGATATGCTTTGGCAAGGGGCTCGTCAACCTGCACGCCCAGGTGCGACAGGCAGATAAGCATGCCGTATTTTTCTTTCAGCCAGAGGAAGTCGTTCGCTTTTTCGAGACCATTTGTGAATTTAAGGCCTTCCAGACGCGATGGATGCGAATCGGGCAGACCGTTTTCGCCCAACTGAATGATCCCGAGAAAAGGGATTTTTATCTTGCCCGCCTTCAGAATAGCATAAGGTTCAGGCTGTTTCAATACTGCAGCAGAGGCATCTATATTGCAGCTAATAAAAGGGAAGCTTGCCTGAAGCCTTCGTTTATTCTGCAATTCCTGTCCCATATCGAATTCATGGTTGCCAATGGCTGTAAGATCAAAATGAAGTTTATTCATAATGTCGATCATCGGAAAGCCCTTGTCGGGATACATGTCGACAATTGGATTGCCTGTAAAATTATCACCTACAGCAACCAGGAAAACATACTTGTGGGTTTTACGGAGGCTGTCGGCCAGATAGGCAAGCTTTCCGAAATTATCTATTTTGGAATGCATGTCATTGGAATGTAGTATGATAATTTCAGTTGATATCGGATGTTTCTGAGCTGCAACCTCGTGGTGTGTTGCCGAGAATGTAAAAACAGCTATTAGCAGGAGAATGGTTTTCAGTTTCATGGTTATGGAAGGATAAATTTTGACACTGTTTTTCTTTCGGGTTTATGTAATTATAATTCGCTAATAATTTATAAATATCATATTATCAGCAATATATGGAATTAAATCTTAGTGTTTTACAAGGCCAAATTTATGTAGTTTAACCTTGCGTTCTATTGCCAGAGAAAAAATTCATGGAGTAAAGTGCCGCAAAGATACGCATCAGTTGAAAAGAGTGATTAAATAACAGGAAAACTAATACTAAGTTAATGTGAAAGCTTTTAAACGGCAGATTTGATAAAGATGTTTTTTTTGCCAGGAAAGGTATTTGTATTGTCATTCCTTTCGTTTCAAAAAGAACATCTGGCCCTCGTATACCGGTCCGTCGTTCTCTGTAAGGTTGCCGAAACGATCGAAAACACAGAGTTTGTCTTTTGTCAGCATCTTGTGGCTGCGCTCTGAATAGGCCAGTACCATCTCGCTGACGGTTGCTCCTTTAAAAATAATTATTTCTTTTTTATTCAGGATAACCTTCATATATCGGCTGGTATTATCAGGTGTGAGGAGCTCTTGGGGTTAAGTTGCAAAGTTTGTGTATCGGCGTTTTCAATCAGCACTACTCCGGGTGTTTTTCCTTTTTCGAAACTCCCCAGTTTTCCATCCAGTCCCAGGAATTCAGCACCGTTGAGTGTTCCCCAGCGGACTACTTCGGGAAGTGGAATTTCAGAAAAATGTTTTTGGATCGTTTTCATCTCTTCAAGGATGCTGAGCTGATGATTTGATGCCAGGCTATCGGTGCCTAATGTAATGTGGCAGCCTGCTGCCCTGAAAAGGCTGATGTCGGGAAGGCGGTTTTCGATATACAGGTTTGCGTTCGGACAAAAGCACCAGTAAGCATGCCTGAAATAGTTCTCTGCAAATTCAATATCCTGTTGCTCCGAAACGGTATTATGTACCAGAAGGATTTTCTGTTCCGGGGCAAAATAACCGGCAATGCTCTCCATGGGGCGTTTCCCGCTTCCGTGATAGGCTGGCAGATCGGGATTAAACATGATTCTTCGTGCCGCTCCTGCACCGCTTCCATTCTTAAAAAAAAGATTTTCATCGGTGTTTTCCTGGTGATGAATACTCAGCAGATGTTCAGGGCCAGCCGATGCCACCATCCTGAATAACTCTTCCGATAGCGAATAGGTTGCATGTGGAACGATTGAAACCTTTCCCTGCATCGCCTGTTCTTCGAACTGGGCTTTCAAATGACTGGCTTTTTCAAAGAGAGCTGCTGCATACCCGGGGTTCGATCCAAACACTTCAACGAAAGTGTGGAAATAGTGCCTGCTGTTGCATTTAAAATCAAGAGTCATATTCCCGTTTGCAATGTCAGCCGTGGCGACAATTCCCGATTGCAGCATTTGGGATGCGGCCTTTTCAATTGCCATCTGTATAGTTAACCCGGATGTGGATTTTTTTGCAGTTTCAAGTTGCCTCACAAAAGCATCCAGTCCATTGCCTTCGGATATCAGCCCTTTTGCGTAGGAAAGTTCCAGATGGCAGTGTGTGTTTACAAACCCCGGACACAGAATGCCGTTATAATGACGGATGGTTTCGCTTACATCAGATAGGGATCCGGCCAAAAAAACACCCTCAACAGTCCCTGTATCACTAACAGCAAGCACACTGTCGTAACAGGGTTCGCCGCTTACCGGGATAATGCAGTCAGCCGAAAGGTATTGCATGGAATGTTCTTGATGGGATAGAATCGCAAAGCTATTGATTTTTTCAAAATAGGAATATTAAATTTAAAGTTCTCCATATTCATATTCTGGTAATTCATCCTTAATTGAAAAGTATATATTTATAAAACACTGAATAACAGCAAATTGAAATAGTAAATAAATATTTGTATGCAATTGATCATCAAATGTTTACAAATTATTAACTGGCTGTTAAATAATGGGTTTACTAATTATGATACCGGGTGTTACACAAGTTTTTCCAAAGCAAAAGTATCGCAGAGTAAAAATTTTTAAATATCAGATAATGAAATAGATACAACAAGTATTTATTGAAGAAAAAGTTGTGATTAAAAATAAAACATAACATATGTATAAAAATAAATATATAAAAAAGTGCATATGTATTAAAAAAGAAAGTATATTTGAGATGTATTAGATGAAATGTTTATTGAATAAGGTTTTTTTTAAGAGTACAATAAGTTATTTTTTAGTAAATTAAATTGTTTTAATGACTAGACTTTACTTGTGGGCCGGGTTATATGTATTTTTCCTCTTATCCCTGCCACTATACATATCAGCACAAGATCTTGGAAACCTTGGAAAACAAAAGCCTGTTGATATTTCAGGATCTTTGTCGCTGCGCATCAGCACCTTTTCGACAACGTCCGCCAAATCCACGCGCGACCCTTTTTCCTGGACCCTTAGCGGAAATCCTACTTTGTCCATTTATGGTATTACGTTTCCTTTTTCTGTTGTAGTCAGCAACAAGCAAAAGGACTTCAGGCAACCTTTTAATATGTACGGAGTAAGTCCGTATTTTAAAAAAATCAAGTTTCATGCAGGGTACCGGTCTGTATATTTCTCCGATTATACTTTATCTGATCATGTATTTCTTGGCGGAGGCATAGAAGCCGAACCATCTTTTTTGCGTTTGGGATTTGTATATGGCCGTTTTATGAAAGCGGTAGAGCCGGTTACCGACACACTCTCCGGGCAGTATGCAGCGCCATCATTTGCCAGGAAAGGCTTTGCAGCTAAAATCGGCTTCGGAAACTATAATAATTTTGTTGATTTTATCCTTCTGAAAATTCAGGATGATACGGCTTCGGTAAAAGCAAGTCCCGCTGAGATTGGAGGTCCTGCAGCCGAAAACCTGGTAATCGGTATTAAATCGAGACAAGTTATTGCCAAGATATTGTCACTCGATGTGGATTTCGGTGTCAGTGCTTATACTAACGATTTGCGTTCAGCTGATCTTCCAGGTAAAGTGTACGAATCCCTGATACTTCTCAAACCCAAGATTACAACACAATTTCTTACTGCCGGTAAAGCAAGTTTTGGAATACACATTAAGAAATTCTCCTTAAAACTGAACTACCGTCGAGTGGAGCCCGAATACCAGTCGATGGGAGCCTATTATTACAATACCGATATCGAAAATCTGACATTGGCACCCTCGTGGCAGATGTTCCGCAGCCGGCTGCGGATTAACGGTAGCATTGGGTTACAGCGTAATAATATACTCAGCAACAAAGCCAATAATTCTGTCAGGCGGGCCAATTCGCTATCGCTATCTCTTACTCCTAATTCAAAATGGGGAGTAAGCCTCAACTACAGCAATTACAATTTGAGCCAGACCCGCAATTATGCCCTGGTACGCGATACACTGCTACTCGAACAATTTTCGAACAATATTAACGGTAATGTTTATTATAATTTCGGCAGTAAAATACACCGTCGGAGCCTGGGAATCAACGTATCGTACCTTAATCTTTCTGATAACAGCAGCCGCGATTCCATAACTAATTCAACCACTTCGCTTAACCCATCTGTTTCTTACAGGTTTAACAATACCGAAAACAAATTCTCATGGAATATAAGCAGCAATGCAAGCCGTTTTAATACAGATTTGAATAATACATTCAGATGGGGCTTATCAGGTGGAGGAACGAAATCACTCTTTAAAAATAAGCTAAAGCTTGGCGCTAATGCCAGTTTCTTTAACTCACGGCTAAACGGGATTGCCAACAGCAATACCATACTGGTAGGCGGGACTTTAGGCTATCAGCCGCATAAAAATCATTCATTAAATTTAAATTTCAGCATGGTTAACCGTTCGTTTTCTCAAACGGGCCGCGACGGATCAACTGATTTTGTCGGAAACCTTGGTTATTCATATAACTTTTAAATTCAAAGGTATGGAACTCAACTTTAAAAAAATACTGACGTTAATTTTTGTAATAACCTTGCTGTTTTCAGGTCAGGCTGTTTTTGCCCAATCCTTCCCTTTGAGCATTCAGGTTCAGATTGCTCCTCCCTACCCCACCCATGTATCGGATTTTACAGGCACCGAGGGCAGTGTTTTTGTTACGGTTAATAACCCAACCCAGCATACATATAGAATTTTCCTGACCGGAACACTCCGTAATGTGGACAGAGGGATAACCATATCCACAGATCCATCAGCTCCTCCGGGCGAATGCATCGATATTACACCCGGCTTGCATTCATTTACAGGAACTGATTTAAGTGAGCTTTTCGATCCTGACCGTCTGGTTTACACAGGAACGTCAATTGATATAATCCGTGGCGACCAGGCATTGCCCGAAGGCACATATACTTTATGCCTGCGTGCAGAATCCTGCGAACAGCGCGGAGTATTTTATTCACCTGTTGCCGGTGACGAAGGCTGCGCATCGTTTGATGTTGCTTTTGTTGAACCGCCGGAAATAACTGCTCCCGAATGCGGGAGTGAGGTAGACCTTTCGGCCGGTAATATTACCATGCAGTGGCAGTTTGTACCCCCTGCCGGTGGAATGGGCAGTATAAGGTTTCGTATCGAAATGGTGGAACTGGATCCGATAAGCCGCGATCCGAGAGAATCCATGAATTCTTCACCTCGCATATTTAATGTGGATGATATCGAAATCACATCCTATAACCTACTGATTGGGACTGATGTTACACTCACCGAAGGACGCACCTATGTATTCAGGGTTGTAGCCTACGATCCGGACGAAATAGTCCAGTTTCAGAACAATGGAGAAAGTGATATCTGCACATTTCAGTATGGAGAAGCTACCGGCACGGTGGATCACCCGGCTATAATTGTTGAATATCCGCTTAACAGCGACAGGATACCATTCGACTTTTTCCCTATGGTTGTCAGGTTCGACCCATACAGCTTCCATTATAAGCATTTTTCATCCGATATGTCCTTATTAACATCGTCAGGATTTTTTGATGAAAATCAGGAAGATTTAAACTGGCCCAGTGGCCCACTCATTTCACAGCGAAATATTACCGGGATTTTTGAAATGTCGGAGGATCAGTCTACATATCAGGCTATTTATAAAACAAAAAACGAAAGCCGACCCGCTTTCAGTAAAGGGAAAGATTATACCTGGAATACTGATGTAGTGATGCGCTGGAATACAACGGACATTACTATTCCCCGGGTTACTTCCAGCTTCAGTCTGGGCATGGGCCCTTCGCAGTTGAGTCTGCCTGAGGATGGCGATACCGTAGCTCCCGGATCCATTAATTTCCAGTGGCTTACGGCTAATGCTCCAAGGAAAATTATGCCTGATTTTGCAATAGTTCACGTTACACGCGATTCAACTTCACCTCATAATCCGGATTCGTCAGATTATTTCGACGGTAATGTTGATGAACGCTGGAAGATTGAAATCAGCACCTCACATTCGTTCGACAGCATAGTGGAGCAAAGGAGCAGCAGGCTGGGAGCCAATATAAATATTCACAGCTCCGATGAGGCTGTTATCAGCGAAGTATATAAAAATGTAGAGGAGGATTTTAACATCACTAAAAAAGGCAAGTATTACTGGCGCGTAAAATGGATGAATTCACCCGGTAATGCGGATGATAATGCATTTTATGAGGTCAGCGATATTCATGCTTTTGTTATTGATTCGGTAGGATCGGGTGGGGGAGGATCATCCACTACCGGAACGACTACCGGAGCCGATACCACTGGCGGTTGTATAAGTGTTTGCCTTGCTCCGCCAATTACTGACCGCACTGCCATACTGGGACTTGTTGTTGGCAACAGCCTGAAAATAGGGAAGTTCACCATGGTGGTTGAAACCCTGGAGCCTCCCTCTGGATCACGATTCTCCGGTGAAGGTTATGTTCAGATCCCTTTTATGAATAATGTGAAGATCCTGGTTGGTTTTCACGCTATACAATATAACGCTGAGAACCAGATTTTCAGCGGGACAGTGCAAGCCAAGGAAGACCCGGGTGGTCATTTCCCTTATGAGGATGTAATAACAGCCTTGGGAACGGTGGTACCTTCGATGTCTGGAGTTGCAGCAGAGGGGTTAAGCAGCTTTCTTACAGATTACGATCGTCTGGTAAGCGGATTTACGGGTGCAAGTGCCATTGGAATGCCAATAGGTATCGACCGCGAAATTGCAGGCAACCGGTATACCGTCGGAATTGTGGATATGACATTCACTCCCGAACGCGCTACCATGAATGCTGTGATGAACCTTAATTTTCCTGAACTTGGTAACACCCTCATTGCCTATGGTGCAAAGGATTTGTGCATCACACCTACAGGATTGGGCGACGAAGCCCGCCTGTATCTGGCTCGTGACAATGATATTGCTAACGATGGCGAAACACGTTTCACTTTTAAGGGAGGTACGGATACCGCCCAATCGTGTTATCTTAGTATGGACTGCCACGGTTTCCTCTGTGCACGCATACATGGAGAAGTAGTTTTCCCCCGAAATATGCTGGTACCCGACAATGCCGATGGAACTATTGGCGCAGGAAACGTGACAGGTAGTTTCTCAGTTAAAACCTGCCGCGGAGGTAATTTTATCGCTTCCATCAATTTCGAGCCATTTCAGATAAAGGGTGTAGATGGATGGGGATTTAGTGCCGATAATGCCTGGCTCGATTATTCCGACCTGGAGAACCCGCCCGGTTTTGATTTTCCTGCTTCTTATGCCGATACGGCCTTGCTAAACGGTGACTCCAGGATGCAAGCGACATGGCATGGATTCTTCATGAAAAATCTTGGGGTACGCACCCCGGCTCAGTTTGAAGATAACAGGACTTCCGACCGGATTTCATTCGATGTTCTTAACACCATCATTGATGGTACCGGTTTTACATCGTCAATAAATGTAACAGGAATACTCCCGTTAGAGCATGGAAGCTTCAAGGGATGGGGCATCTCGCTCGATACTGTCAACATCGATTTTGTTTCCAACGTTTTCCGTGACGGAGGCATTTCCGGAAAATTCCGCATGCCGATTTTTGGATCCAATGAGAGTATGAATTACAGGATGGCTCTCACCTACGATGATGATAAATTAAATTATCTGTGCCGCGTATTTACAACTGATAGCTTAACCGTAAACATGTGGGCAGCCCGGATGCTTTTACGGCCCGACTGCGAAATACGGCTGCAGGCAGGTGATTCATCCTACGCATACGCAAATCTGAGCGGCGATCTCAGTATTAACGGGGATGTGATTCCAGGAGGAGAAGTACCCGGAATTCACTTTAAGGGAGTGGCATTTGAAGGACTGACACTTCAAACATCTGCTCCGTGGTTCGGCATCGACAGTGTATATTTTTCCTATGCCAGCCCGCAAAAATCTGTTGCAGGATTCCCTGTCAGTATTAATCATATTAAGGTGAACATGAACGAACCACTGCGGCCGGGAATTGATTTTGACCTCGACATAGTACTAAGTAACTTTAGCGCTCACGGTAAATTTGGCATATTTGGCAGGTTGGGATTCGAAGGAGGAAACTTAACTGCTGGATATGATGGAATTGATGTGGAAGGTATCTCAATTAATCAGACGGTAAGTAGTGTTAAGTTAATGGGAAGCCTCGATTTTTATAAAAACGATGTAACATACGGCAATGGACTGAAAGGAAAAATTGCAGTTACCATTCCAATGGATATCAGTGCGAGTCTTACGGTGCAGTTCGGGACAAAGACCACAAATCCTGCAGCTGCTTACGGAACAGCTGATAATTACGCCTACTGGTTTGTTGACGGACTCGTGACATTTCCAACAGGTTTTCCTGTTTTCAGTGGATTCGGTATTTACGGATTTGGAGGAGGGGTGTTTAATAACATGATTATCGACCCGTCAACTTCACTTCCATCTGCCGCTTCCACACTTACCCCCGGAAGTGACAGAACATCAGTAAAGTATATTCCGACTTTTGGGAATTTTGGATTGAAACTTTCAGCTGTTATGGGTACACAGCCATCGAGCACTGCATTTAATATGGATGCCTCTCTCACGGCTACTTTTAATACAATTACCGGAGGATTAGATCAGATTGAAATTTCCGCTGCCGGATATATTATGGCACCAATTTCCGACAGAGGTGAATCGAAAATATGGGCTAATGTTAGAATGGGATATTATATATCCGGTGGGGAAGCCCGTTTCGATGGTAATTTTGATGTTTATGTAAATGTTAACGGCAAACTGACAGGCAGAATATCAGACAAAAGGTTTGTTGAAGCTACCATCCATTTCGATCGGGAGACATGGTTTTTTTATATGGGCACACTGGCCGCACCCGGCGAGTTAAACCTTGTATTACCTGCTCTTGGTGCACATCTTAAAACCTACCTGATGGTAGGGCATGGTATACCACCGGAATTACCTCCGCCACCTCCCGCCGTAGTTGCAATCCTTTATGGCGACCGGACCAGCGGACTTGGCAATGAAGATGCTATAACTGCTCATATTGATTCAGAGAGCCGCGGCGAAGATGACCAGGGAATATACAAATCGGCATCGGGATTTGCATTTGGTGTTTCCTTCGATTATCACCAGGAGATGGACTTTGCCATCTTTTATGCCAACCTGAGATTAATACTTGGGTTCGACCTGAATGTAACAAAAGATCGTAACCGTATTTGTGCCGAAACCGGCGATGCCCCCGGAGTTCATAACTGGTACAGTACCGGACAGGTGTATGCTGCGTTAATTGGAGAAATGGGTGTTAAAGTGGACCTTTGGTTTATAAAGGGTAAGTATCCGTTTATTAACCTTTCGGCAGCAATGTTGCTTCAAGGTGGAATGCCTAACCCCGATTGGTTTACAGGTCGTGCAGCCCTCGCATACAGTGTACTCGGAGGTTTACTCGAAGGCCGTTGCAGTTTCGCAGTTAATGTTGGCGAAAGGTGTACCATGGTAAGTTCTGATCCTTTGGGTGATCTTGAATTTATCTACGATGTCAGGCCAAAGGCTGAAGACAGTCCGGTAAGTGTATTCGAATTACCCAGGGTAACTTTTAACCTCCCGGTCGAAAAAATGCTAATATTCCCTGTCGGCACAGAAGCTCATCCATTGCTCGTACGTAAAATCAAACCATATATAGCAAGCTATAAGCTGATGATAAACGATGGCCGGAATATCGTTGTACCTGGTACGTTCGAAATGAGCGAAAACAATACCATAGCTACCTATAATTATGAAGAAGCTTTGGAATCAACCACAACGTACAAGATTGAAATCGTAGTTCACGCCAAGGAGTACTTCGACGATGGCAGCATACAGGACATTGTGAAAGATGGAAGACTGTGGGAGGAACGACGCGTAGAAACCTTTACCACTCAGCTACGTCCCGCAAAAATCACTTCCGGCAATGTAACGTTTACTTACCCGGTCGAAAACCAGAGATTCTTCCTGAAAGGAGAAACCAAAAAGGGTGTCGGTGGATTGATAAAATTCGACAGAACAGTGGGTTATCTTTTTTATACAACAAACGAGACAGGACATAGCTTTGTTTATCTTGTACGCTTTAAAGCTATACCTGATGGCGAACCTATTGATGTGCCTCTGCTAGTGCACTCCGGATATATTGATTTTGTTGTTCCATCGCTTGAAAATGATAAAATGTATACTATCCGTGTCATCCGAAAACCGATTCAGACGCGAGAAGAACAGATTGCTGCTGATTTAGGCGGCACATCCCGAATTAGCCCGGGGGGAGCAACATTTAACACGAATAGCACGGCACTGTCTCCTTTACGGTTCGTAATTGACTCGAGTACTGTGAACATAAAACGGGAAGGTAAACAATTGAATGGAACCGTGTTGGCTAACAGGGAAACCGTCCTGTACAATTATTGCTTCAAAACCAGCAAGTTTAATTCGTTGCGCGAAAAGCTGAATGCAGCCAATGTACTGGCAGAATACGAGGACATTTGGGTAGCTGAATTTTTATTGCTGCGTACTTCCATTCCTGAACCATTCGACGATTTCGAATTCCACGGGGTATTCAAAAACGGTGTTCAGGTATTGAAACCATTACTGGGTGTAACCGCTCCATTTGAATACAACTACCACACAACCCAGGCTAATCCAAATATATACACCCTGTTGCAGGATATGCAGAACTACATGGCAACAGCACCTTTTCACCTGGGTGCTCCAACCGTAACCGGGTTGAACAGTCATGGTAAAGGCAAGCCTCCAATAAATTCGGTAAGTTTTGGTAACGCTTATATAGCTCCTCCTTTGTCAAATGAAGATATTGAGGCTGCTTCAGGTATCGTCCGCGAGGGTGGAACTACATACACAACTGCAATAGGCAATACATCACTTACTAATTTGCTGAACGGAGCAGGAACTACTCATACAACTCCGGGGAGCTTTAGTGTTTCGTCCTTAGCAGGAACAGTTACTACTGATCCGTCTAATTTTCACCTGAATTACGAAACAAGTAATTATGTGATAATGGATTTTAGCACACTTAAACGGAATGTAAGCCGGATATTATCCTATACCGTAGGCGGAGTGCCGGTATACTACAATGCGATGCGTCGTAACAATCCTGCTCTGCTAGAACGCTGCAACCAGATGATGCGTAAACCTATTGCCTACTTTAAGCTAACACCCGGCGAATACGGAATTGATATGTTTTACAGGGTCCCAACTCCTACCGGCAACGCTACTTCAACTGGCAATCCGTTAACCAAAACATTCAGTTACGGTGCACCAGCACTGATTATTCCCTCATTAATCAGGCCAAGGTAAACCCGGTGTTATGTTCCTTAAATTTAAATTGACACACATAGTGAAAACATGAAAAATCCATATATTCAACTCATTGCATTTGCATTCGTGCTGCTGACAGGTATTGCCCATGCCCAGACTAAGCAAACCCAGCCATGCAGAGCTTCCATTCAGCTTACAGCGAGAGCCTATGCCGACAGCGTCGTATTAAGGTGGGCTCCTGATGGTGCTGAAGCTTGGGCTATTACCAACCAATACGGATACGCGATTGAGCGGACCGAAGTTCCGGCAAACGGTGCATTCGATCCTGCATCGTACCAACGACTGAATCCATCGGCCATTAAACCATGGCCTCTGGATAAGTGGGCCGGAATAGCAGGGAAAAATTCGGACAACAGCATGGCAGCCATTGCCGCACAAGCTTTATACGGTAAAAGTTTTACTGCCAACAGCAACAATTTCCTGGCAAAGGCTGACGAATTTGCCAACCGATGGTCGTTTGCCATACTGGCCGCTGATTTGAATGCATCTACTGCAACAGCCATGGGTTTGAGATTTACAGATAAGAATGTGGTGAAGGGAAACGTCTATATTTACAGGGTTTTCTGCCTGGCTGATAGTTTGGTGTGTAGCATTGAGCCCGGATATTTTGTTGTCAATACAGCCGATTTGGAACAAATTCCCCTACCCACAATAAACAAAGCCACTGAGCTGCAGAATGCAATTCAACTGGACTGGGACAGGGAATATCATGAAAAAGCCTTTTCAGCCTATTGGATTGAACGTTCCAACGATAATGGAAAAACATTCAAAAAGCTAAGCCAGGTTCCTTTCCTGAACCCTCAGAATGATATGCGTGAGAAGAGTAATATAATTGTGTATACCGATTCGCTGAAGGATAACTATGTCCTTTACAATTACCGTATTATTGGTATAACCTCATTCGGCGAACTTAGTAAACCCTCACAGGCAGTTACAGCTATGGGACGCGATAGAACATCGCCTGCACCTCCGGTAAAAGTTAAAGCTGTTTCTCTGGGTGGTTCCAGAATGAAACTAACATGGGAAAAGGCTGCAACGGAAAAAGACATGAAAGGCTTTATGATAGGTCGCAGCAAAAAAGCAAGCGAGGGGTTCCAGCCTTTGTTCGAAAAACCGCTTCCTCCTTCGGCCCGCTCTTGGATTGATGAGAATGCCGATCCAGCATCTTCCAACTATTATATTGTTGCAGCCATTGATACAGCCGGTAATGGTGGCCTTTCCACAATTTCGTTTGGTATGATTTCCGATTCAATACCACCCAAACCGCCTGTGGGGCTGAAAGGCAGTATCGATACACTGGGAATTGTACGGATTTCGTGGAACATGGGTAAGGAACCCGACCTGGCAGGATATATGATTTATTTTTCGAACGACCCAAAACATGTATTTTCGAGCACAACGGTAAAGCCTTTGCACGATACTGTTTTTGTCGACACCATATCGATAAAGAACCTCTCGCATAAAATTTATTACAAGATCAAATCAGTGGATGTTACATACAATTACTCAGCATTTTCGGAAATGCTCGAGCTGAAAAAACCTGACAGAATTCCTCCTACCTCACCTGTGTTTTCTGACTATAAAGTAACTGACAATGGGATACGTATCGAATGGATACCAAGTTATAGTGAAGATGTTACCAAACATAAACTCTACAGGAAAATTGATAAAGGAGCGTGGGTTGAATACCGCACTTTCTCCAAAGAATCGAAAATAACATCCTTCGACGATATAAACCTGATCCCGGGAACGGATTATTCCTATAGGTTTATATCAATGGATGAATCGGGCAATGCATCAAAGCCTTCAACGGAAATGAGCCTAAAGTTCACCGGGAGCATGATGATGCAGGCGGTTACAAACATTTATGCAACGGTTACACCAGATAAAAAAGGCATACTGCTCAGCTGGAACTACCCTGTGCAGGGCAAATACAGGTTTGCGGTGTACCGCGCTGTAAATGGTGGTATTTTTCAGACAGTAAAGATGAACGAACAGAAAAACACTTCGTATACTGACAGGGATATAAAGAAAGGGGTAGTTTACGAATATCAGGTGCGGGTATTTTTTACCGACGGCAAAAAATCGGCCCTGGGGAAAGTTATAAAAATCAATTTGTAATCTTCCGGATGATTCCCGGTATTAAGCAATACGATTCTGTTTGGATATTTGCAATCTGTTTTAAGTTTTCAATACTCTTAAAGGGTTGGTGGTACTACGTAAGTCAATAATAATTTCTTAATAGTTAATCCGTTTTAAATCAGAAAAATGAAAATGATAAAAAATCAAATCGTTATACTTTTATTTCTTGTTGTCATTTCTGTGTCCTGCAGAAAAAACAATGATCCTCCTGTAGTGTATGATGAAGAGAATCCTTTGCCGGGATTTTTGTCAACATCGGGATTCAATGAGCATCAGGATGAAGCTATATTTATGGTAAATGATAAAGAATATGGATTTAGTTTTACTCCAACTGTTAAAGGGAAAATACTTGCCTTTCTTGTAAATACTCCTGAGCCTGGCGATGGTTTTGCTGTGAGATTATATGACAATGCAACAACAGCGTTAATCCATACGGAAATCATAAATATACCTACGGCAAATATTGAAACAGCAAAATACCTGCCCGTTGCATTCGTGCTTGAAAAGAACAGGGAATATTCAATAACTCTGACTTCAGCGAAAGCCATTTTTCGTTTTCAGAATGATTGGGGAACCACCACATTCCCTATAACTTCCGGGAATATCCTTATTACGGGTGTGGTTTCCAAACCCACTCTCACGTCACCATTTCCTTCTACCAATTCATTCAACGGATACCTTGGCGATATAAGTTTCAAATTTCAACGAACTGAATAACATACCTGTATTATGAAATCAAAATTCATCTTTATCCTGATAATACTACTTCGTCTTCACAGCGTTGCTCAGAATAATGAAACTCAGAAGGAATCAACCGGTGATGCCACAGGCAAGGTTAAATCATCGAAAGATTTTATTCCCGGCAGCAAAGTCATAGTTTCTGACAATTTCACACAGGTCGACATCGGAGATTTTCCAGTCAACTGGTCAACTAACACCAGCGGTGAAGTTGTGACAATTGACAATTCGCAGCAAAAATGGCTACAGCTTACCTCGAAAGGTACTTTTATGCTTAATGATATTAAGCAATTGCCTTTGAATTTTACTCTCGAATTTGATGTGTTTACGAATAAGAAATTCTCCTTTTATTCTACATTCTTATGTTTTGGATTTATCGAAACCAAAGCTAAAAACGAGTATGCAAAATGGGGATATTTTATTCATGGCAAAGAAGGCGTTACTATGCAAATCAGGCCGGTAGTAGCTGCCGAAGCTAAAAACCTTGGTACAGCGCGGGTTAAAATCTATACCGAAGGAAAAGAAATTCTAAAAAATGAAATTGAATTTCCATCCTTTAATAATACCAATAATAATCAGGCTAAAGTTCAGATCTGGAGACAAAAAAACAGGCTGAGGATGTATGTGAATGGCCAGAAAATCTGGGATTTGCCCAATGCTTTTCAGGATATAAATTATAATACGGTTGTTTTCTTTATCAACGATTATAAAACACCTGCCGACAAATACTACATTTCAAATCTTCGTTTAGCCGAAGCCGGTTCCGATACCAGGCATAAGCTGATTGAAACAGGCGCTTTTTCGACCAGCGAAATTTTATTCGATGTAAATAAGGCCACTATCAAAAGTTCAAGTACAGCCATTTTAGCTGATTTAGGGAATGCACTGAAAGAAAATCCTGAAGTTAAAATAAGCATTACCGGTCATACCGATAGCGATGGCAGCGAAACAGCCAACCAACTGTTATCGGAACAAAGAGCTGAAAGCGTGAAAAATTACCTGGCTATGAATTCAGGCATTGAAAAAAGCAGGATGACCGCTCTGGGTAAAGGCGAAGCAGAACCTGTTGCCGAGAATACATCTGAAGAAGGTAAAATTAAAAACAGAAGAGTTGAATTCAAAGTCTTAAAATAAACAGACATATAGATAATCCCCAATACAACAGAGTACTTATTTTCTAACCATTAAACCTGATACCATGAAAATCCGCTTCTTTACAATTACAGCAAAAGCAATTGTATTTGTTATTGCTTTCGTATTAGTTCAATCGTGCAAAAAAAATGACAGCAATACGGGTTGCAACAATCCTAACTTCACTGCTTCTGTTAACAGCAGTGCAAATTTTAATGCCTGCGGAGCCTATGCTTATGAAGTGATGAATAATTATTCTATTATTGGAAACAGCGAGAATGACTGGATTACAATCGGTTTTCTTACAAGCGATCAAAGCAAGATTGTCCCCGGCACATACCAGGTTAACAATGGTGTAACCTTGCCTTCAGGGCAATCGTTTATAGTCGATGTTGTATATAAGGAAGATGGCACTGATCTTGCCCACACTTACCTCTCGACAAGTGG
>CAIJPI010000128.1 GCA_903822525.1 uncultured Bacteroidales bacterium
GATGATATTAAGATTCATCATGGCGTATTCCATGTGACCTTTAAAAAACAAATTAATAACACATGAAACTGTCTGAATATATTCATTGCTTTCCTGTTATCCTTTTTCGGTCTACCCCAGCCTTGTCCGGAATAAAAAAGTGCAGTAAAAGCAGAAATTTGACAAGGGGAAATGTAATCAGAATTAATTAACAGGAAATTCAGACAGTTTCTAATTGATTATCAGAATAATCCGTGCCTGATCTACGGGTAATGTGTTGAGCTATAATAAAATCTGTACTAAAGGTACATGACCATTTTTTTTATCTTACTTTTTTAAATGCCCGTATGAAAAAACTACCTGCACCTCGTAAAGGAACCATACGCCAGAAGGCTGAAACGATCCAAAAACAGAAATCAGCAGGCATCTCGTCAAAGTACACCGATGCCGAAATGCTGAAAGTAATCCACGAACTCGAAACCCACCAGATAGAACTGGAAATGCAGACGGATGAACTCCGCCTTGCAAAAGAGGAAGCCGAAATGGCCAGCGGCAGGTATGCCGAATTATACTTTTTTGCACCCTCAGGATTTTTCACCCTGAATGAAATGGGCGAAATCATTGAACTGAACCAATACGCAGCTCAACTGCTGAACAAAGATCGACGCAAATTGAAAAACAGCCGGCTCGGTTTTTTTATTTCCGACGATACCCGGCCTGTTTTCAATCATTTCCTGGATAAAACAGTACACAGTAAAACCAGGGAAACCTGCGAGGTAATCCTTAATATAGCTGACAGCAATCCGGTTTATGTTACGCTAACAGGCATGTGTGTCGAAACCGGTAAACTCTGCTTTGTGGCCATGACCGATGTTTCAGAACGCAAACTGGCTGAGCAGGCCCTGCAACTTAGCGAAGATAAATACCGCAATCTGGTCGAAAACAGTCATGATATTATCTATACCCTCGACAGGCAGGGGGTGATTACATATGTTTCACCAAGTCTGACTCATCATTTGGGTTATACGGCCGAACAGTTTGTCGGGAAACCGTTCACCTCGTTTTTGCACCCCGATGCGCATACTGAGGCCATAGCATGGCTGGAATTAGGATTAGCTGACGGGCATATGAAGGAAGGCTTCGAATACAAGGTCCGCCATGCCGACGGATCCTGGCACTGGCAACATGCTGTTGCTCTTGCCATTAAAGATAATGAAAGGAAAATTGTAGGTTTCGAAGGCATTGCCAGAGATATTACCAAACGCAAACAGGCGGAGGAAGAAATTAAAATGCGGAATGAGGAAATAGCCAGGCTGCAAGCCGAAACGCATCTGAGCAAGATTAAAGAACGGTTTATCACCATTGCCTCACACGAAATCCGCACCCCTTTAGCCATTATTATGGCTGCAAGCGAAACCCTGGCGGCTTACCGTGATAAAATGGCGGATGAGCAGATCACCCATCGACTGAATATCATTAAGGAGCAGGTTAAGCGTATGTCGCTGCTGATGGGAAATGTAATCGACTTGATGAAAAACAAGGAAGAAATCCTGTCGTTCGATCCCGAACTTTCCGACCTGGCAGTTTTCATCAGGGCGCTGGTTAAAGAGTGTAACAGCAGCACCAACAACCTGCAAAAAATCACCTTCGAATCGGAGGCAGCCTCTGTATTATTCAATTTCGATAAGCGGCTGATGCGTTATATTATAAAGAACCTCTTGTTGAACATCGCAAAGTCGGCTTTACCCGATTCGGAAATACGAATTACGCTTTTCAACGATCAGCACCAGGTACGAATAAAAGTTACTGATGCCGCAATCCTCTCCACAGCGGCAGCTGACGATAGGCAAGATACCGGGTATAGGGCTGTTTCAGCCATTGACAACCTCGAGGGCACAACCCTCGGCCTGGTGATCGACAAACAGGCCATAGAGAAACACGGAGGAACAGTTACGGCCGAAAGAAATAATGGTAGGGCTATGGTATATGTGCTTTCGTTGCCGGTACATAATTATTTATAATGGGGGATGGGGAATGTGGAATGTGGAATGTGGAATGTGGAATGTGGGATGTGGGATGGCGGATGTGGGATGTGGGATGGGGGATGTGGAATGTGGGATGGCGGATGTTAGATGTTGGATGTTGGATGTGGGATGTGGGATGTGGGATGGCGGATGTTAGATGTTGGATGTGGGATGTTGGATGTGGAAAAGCAAGTTTGTGTATTTAATGCCGGTTCTGTGGTTCTCTGCGAAAAATGCTGCGGTTCGCTGCGGTTAAATCTATTGGCTCAGGTATAAAAAGCCTTGTAGACAACTTTAGTGACTCTTTGTGTCTTTGAGACTTAGTGGCTGTTTTTTTTTTGCCACCAAGGCACTAAAACACTAAGTAACACAAAGCTTTAACTCTGCGGTTCTCGGCGTTTAAAACTTTTTGGTTCTGTTTAAGGAAAATGTGGAAAATCATTTGTGCTCAGTGCAAAGTGCTCAGAGAGTATAACGCAGACAAGTTACAGGATTGATAAATACAAATAAATGATGCTAAGCACATAGCACTATGCACAATGCACTATATAACAGAATCAATTCCTGCTACAATATTCTAAAACAGAACCA
>CAIJPI010000129.1 GCA_903822525.1 uncultured Bacteroidales bacterium
GGCACTTATATTCCTGCTTCAACAGCAATAAGCGGCGACCTGGCATTTTTCGGTAACTACGACGGAGTTTTTTACTGCGTTGATTTAAAGCTCAGGAAAATCAAATGGAAAACCGAGGGCGGCGGACCCTTCCTTGCATCGCCTGCCATTTCCGGAAACCATGTGATCACCGGCTCACAGAATAAAACACTCTACTGCTACGATTCCGGCAAGGGTACCATGCTCTGGAAATTTAAAGCACTTGGCAAAATAGATGCTTCGCCGGTTATCGCCGGAAATTCGGTAGTAGTTGCCTCGGCCGACGGCAGGCTTCGCTTCATTGATATAACTACCGGTACCGAAAGATGGAAATATGAAGTCGGAAGTCCGATAAGCGGAACACCGGCTGTAACTTCAAATATGATTGTGGTAGCAGCCGAAGATGGTAGGGTGTATGCCTTTGGGAAATAACATTAACTGCAAATAAGCAAAGGAAAAGCAAGTACGCATTAATAAATTTTAGAATGAAAATAGTTCATATTGTCCCCGGTTTCGGGGGAACTTTTTACTGCGGTAACTGCCTGCGCGACAGCGGTGTAGTGGCATCGCTGAAAAAAGCAGGCCACGAAGCCGTTACCTTGCCTTTGTACCTTCCTCTCACCATGAAAGGACAGGTTAATCATGATGGAATTCCAGTATTTTATGGTGCTGTAAATATTTACCTGAAACAGTTTCCGGTCTTCAGGCATATGCCGAAATGGTTCGAAAAACTGATGAACTCCGCTCCTGTACTAAATTTTGCTGCTAAAAAATCAAGCTCCACCAGGGCCGAAGGTCTTGAAGCTCTCACCGAATCCATGCTTCTGGGTGCCGAAGGCCATCAGAGCGAAGAACTTCAGCAATTGGTTGATTTTTTAAAATACCACGAAAAACCGGATATTGTTCATATTTCGAATGCGCTATTGCTTGGAATGGCAAAAAAAGTGCGCGACGAATTGAAAATTCCTGTCGTTTGTTCGCTTCAGGATGAAGATGTTTGGGTGGATGCCATGCACGTTGATCACCGTGAAAAAATGTGGCAGCTGCTGGCCGAAAAGGGGAAAGACGTAGATGCCTTTATCGCTGTAAGTGATTTTTTTGCCGGCGTAATGCAAAAACGAATGTCAATTCCTGATGAAAAACTTCATGTGCTGCATGTTGGTGTTGATCCAAACGCCTATGTGTATTCAAAACCGGCTGTTTACCCGCAGGCAATAGGTTTCGTATCGCGGATGTGCGAAGAAAACGGCTTTGAAGTGCTGATCGATGCGTTTATCCTGCTGAAAAAAAATCCGGCTTTCAGAAATGTAAAACTTAAAGCTACAGGTGGTCAAACAGGTGATGATACTAAGTTTATCAATAAACAACTCACTAAGTTAAAACAGAATAATATTGAAGCAGATTTCGAAATAACTCCTGATTTCACTCAGACTGCGCTTCAGGATTTCTTCAGCTCAACTACCGTTTTATCTGTTCCGGTATTAAATGGAGAAGCTTTCGGACTGTATCAGCTCGAAGCCCTGGCTTCAGGAGTTCCTTTAGTGCAGCCGGAACTTGGTGCTTTCCCCGAAATTATAAATGCAACCGGCGGCGGAGTAGTTTACAAGCCAAATACAGCCTCAGCCCTTGCCGATAAACTCATGGAAGTCTTGGACAATAACCAAATCATTGAAACCATGAGCCTTGCCGGACGAAAAGCTATTGAGGAGCATTTCAATTGCAACGACATCAGTGCAAAAATGGTGGATATTTATCGGACACTTCTGCATTAATTTAATAAAAGTCCCGGTACAACATGCCTGGCGAAATTTATATTGAAGCTAAATATATCAAATTTATTTAAGAATGATAGCATAGTGTACTTCTGCATTAAATTTGTTTCTTGCGCCGAAACACCTGAACTTTAATCCCTTTTAAACCTTGCCGATGTTAGCCGAACTCCGCCATATCACAAAATACTACGAACCTTCAGGCTCGTCAGTCCGTAACCAGGTGCTTGATGATATTTCGTTGCAGATCAACAACAACGAACGGATTGCCATAGTAGGACCTTCTGGTTCAGGCAAAAGCACCCTGCTCAATATTCTTGGCACACTCGATAAGCCATCATCCGGTAATGTAATTCTGGATGGCAATCCGGTTGATCAGATGAACGAAACCCGTTTGGCAGAAATCCGAAATACCTTTGTCGGGTTTGTTTTCCAGATGCATCATTTACTTCCTCAGCTTACTTTGCTCGAAAATGTATTACTTCCCCTTCTGGCACAAAAAGATAAATCTATCCTGAAATCTGCCAACGACAGAGCCTTGCACCTGATCGACCGGGTTGGATTGTCAAACCACCTCCACCAATACCCTTCACAACTTTCAGTCGGGGAATGCCAGCGAACTGCAATAGTGCGTGCACTAATAAATCATCCTCGGCTGTTACTTGCTGATGAACCAACAGGTTCGTTGGATGCTGCCAATTCCGAACAACTCACTACATTGCTTGCTGAACTTAACCGCGAACAAAATATTGCCCTGGTCATTGTTACCCATTCCATGGAACTTGCTGCAAAAATGGATAGGATTTACCAACTCCGGGAAGGAAAACTCTCTATCCTCTAAGACCAAATCCTAAGCTTTTTCCGCTTCATGACGATTTTAACCCTTATTCTCCGAAACCTCAGGTACTACAGGAAACCTTACCTGGCTATTTTAGCCGGCACGGTTATCAGCACCGCTGTTCTGACAGGAGCTTTAGTGGTAGGCGATTCAGTTAGGTATAGTCTTGTACAACTTACAGATGTCCGTCTTGGAAAAACTCATTTTGCAATCCGCTCAGGCGACCGGTTTTTCAGGCAACAACTTGCCGGTGATTTATCAGGCCTTACAAATAGCCTTGTTTCACCCTTGCTCCGGTTTGATGGAATAGCTATTAATACAGATAAAAATACCAGGATAAATAGTATCGGGGTTTTGGGAATAGACGATCGCTTTTTAAAACTCTGGGATCAGCCTGCGAAAGCACCAAAAGATGATGAAGCCATTATCAGTCAGAATACGGCCCTGAAGCTGAACCTTAAACCCGGCGATGAATTCCTGCTGAAAATACGTAAACAGTCGATCGCTTCCGAAAATGCACCTTTCGTCTCCGAAAAAGGAGCTTTGGCTGTTCTCCGCTTAAAAGTGATTTCGATAGCCGACGACAGGCAGATGGGGCGTTTCAGCCTCAAAAGCAACCAGGCGGCACCCTTCAACATCTTCATTTCGCTCAAAACCTTGGCCCATAAACTTGAGCTGCAGGGACGCGCCAATCTTATGCTGGTTGCCGGTAATGAGAGTACCTGCTTAAATGCTGTAAAACTGGATTCCCTGCTTCGCATGAGCTGGCAACCCGAAGATGCCGGGCTAGAATTCAGAAACTTATCCGACAACAAAACCTGTGAAATCCGTTCAAACCGTATATTTATTGATGCTAATAACGCAAAAGCAATAGCAGCAAGCATTCAGGGGGCAGAACCTTTATTAACGTACATGGTGAATGCCATTTCCACCCCTTTAAAGTCGACGCCTTATTCCTTTGTCACAGCAGCAGGGCCGAACTATACGGGAGCTCGTTTATCAGTCCACGAAATTATCATCAGCAGCTGGCTTGCCTCCGATTTAGCTGTATACCCGGGCGATTCACTCACCTTAAGGTATTTCCGGATGGGGCCGTTGCGCAAACTCATAGAGGACAGTACCCGTTTTTGTATAAAAACAATTCTTCCCCTTTCAGATCCTGTATTCGACCCATCGCTGATGCCTGATTTCCCGGGCATGTCGGATGCCGGCAACTGCCGCGACTGGGAAACCGGAGCCCCTGTTGATCTCTCACTGATCCGGAATAAAGATGAGCAGTACTGGAAAGACCAACGTGGAACACCTAAAGCTTTTATTTCGCTGGAAGCAGGGCAGAAAATATGGGACAACGCTTTCGGACTTGCAACAGCCTATCGCTTTCAAGCATACCCAGCCGGTTTGCAGCCCATAAAAAATAACCTGATGCAAAGCCTGGTTCCGGCCGAAAACGGATTGCCGGTTACGGATGTATATGCCGAAGGACAATCAGCGGCAGCCCATTCGACCGATTTCGGCGGATTGTTCCTGAGCCTGAGTTTTTTCCTTATTGTGGCAGCCCTGCTGCTGACGGCTCTGCTTTTTTCGCTTCATGCACAGAAACGAATGGCCGAAACGGCTATACTGGCATCCCTGGGCTTCCGCAAAAAAGATATTATAAGGATTCTTGTCCTTGAAGTCTTGCTGGTGGCTGCAGCGGGTGGTTTTATAGGTGTGCTGGGCGGAATTTTATATAACAGGCTTTTATTGTTCGGGCTTAATACGCTGTGGCTAGAGGCTGTAGGAACAACCATGCTGCAGATGCACCTGGTACCCTCAACTTTAATGATAGGCTATATTGCAGGCCTGTTAACCGCTTTGCCGGCACTCCTTTTTGTACTGATGCGGAACCTCCGCAAGCCTTTATCCTCAATGGTGAAAGGTGTCGATATTTCTTCGGTGTCCCGAAAACATAGCAGTAAAAATATAAGTCTCATAATCGGAACGGCCTTTTCGGTTACCTCATTTGCTACAATTTTATATTCATTTCTTGCTACACAGCCTGATCCTTCCGAAGCTTTTCTTTCGGCAGGGGGCATGATTCTGATTTCTGGTATTGCTTTTCTGAATGCCGCTCTTTTAAATAGCAGCCTGAAAACAACACTTGGTATTCCGGGGGTTTTTACCCTGATACTCAAAAATGTAAGTCTTAAACGAAATCGCACCCTTGCAGCAGTTGCATTGCTGGCCTTGGGAACATTTTCGGTTATAATTACCGGGGCCAACCGTAAAACATTCTATGGAACCGAACATTCACGCCAATCAGGTACCGGAGGATTTCTTTTCTGGGCTGAATCGACGGTACCGGTAGTAAACGATCTGAACTCAACCGAAGGCAGGTCAAAATATGGCCTCCTCGATGAACCAGCTCTTAATAATGTGCGTTTTATACAAATGCTGCGCCTCGATGGCAATGATGCCAGTTGCCTCAACCTGAACCAGGTTTCGCAGCCGGCTATGCTCGGTATAAACCCAATCTATTTCGACAGCCAGCAAGCTTTCCGGTTTTTAAAACTAGAACCATCTGTTGATGAACAGCATCCCTGGCTCACATTAACCAAACCACTGGCACCTGGCATAATTCCTGCTTTTGCCGATCAAACCGTTATTCAATGGGGGCTGGGTAAAAAAATTGGTGACACTCTCTTGTACAGCGATGAAAGCGGTAAAACTCTAAAGGTCAAAATTATGGGCGGACTCGATAACTCCGTTTTCCAGGGAAATATGTTGGTTTCGGCTGAACTCTTCAGACAGTATTTTCCTTCGGTTGGCGGCACCAAAATGATGCTGATCGACGGACCTTTTGCGAAACGTTCCGAAATTTCGGAAAGGCTCGGATATCTTTTTCAGGATTATGGAATAACTGTAACACCGACATCTGAACGACTGGCTTTGTTTAATTCGGTCGAAAATACATACCTGTCGGTATTTATGCTGCTGGGA
>CAIJPI010000130.1 GCA_903822525.1 uncultured Bacteroidales bacterium
AACAGGTTAATTGATAATGCAGTGCTGAAAATTAACCACGCAGGTTCGCATATGCAGTGACATATGCCTGATTGACTGCGAAAGTGGAAACCCATCCGTACCTCCGGGGATGTAAAAACCGGAGTAAAACCATCAATACTTATCCAGATGAAAAAAATAGTTTTAACAACACTGGTTGCACTTCTGCTGGCATCGTCATCGTTTGCTGGAGGAGTGATTATATTTAAACTTCAAATAGGCAAAAAAAGTCAGCCAATAACGTGTCCTGGTTTTGGGTTTTGCAATTTTTCAATTAGCGCCTCCTGGCAGGATGGTTTTATTAATGGCACAATGAATGTTAGTGACGAAAAAGGAGTTATGATCGTAGGTATTAATGAAAGTGATATCCTTAAAGTCCAACCGGATAAAATAATTTATTTTAAAGGGAAGAATAGCGTTGTCTTTGTTGAAGATTTCGCTATGCCAGCTGAAATTAATAAGGCTGTAAAAGCAGTAAAACCCCTTGTTATTAAAAAAGGGGAATATCCAATGACATACAAAAATGGAGTATATTTTATCGAGTTCCCACTTTAATCATCAAGATAGGCTATCTCCATTTTTGGAGATAGCCTATCTAACCTTAGAAAATCAAAATTAACTTTAAGAAAATTCTATGTATCACTAACATGATCCTTTTAATAACCATATTTAATTATTACTTAATAAAATAGAAAATATGAAAAAATCAATTCAAATTTTAGCTGTTTTAAGCATTATGGGTTTTATATCATGTAAACCTATTAGTATGTTTGTAGGAAAAAAAACGGGTGAATTTATTCAACCACAAAATGAGACCAAAGAAAGCATAAAGTCTTACTGTCAGGAAAAAAAAGTAAAATATGACAAGTTACTTATGGTTGGCTCTCAAAAAGAATTTTCCTCTTTTATTGGTAAGTATAAACATCTTCCTTCCGTTTTTATTTTTAATAAAAACAAGTATTTAATTACTACAGCGGAAAAAACTGACTGTCCATGGGCAATGATAAACCTTTTGGATCATAACGTTGTAGAATCAAAAATTGTTCAGGACACCTTACTGTTTGATGAAATTTTATCCAATTTTTCAATAGTCGATAGTATATCTGGAAACCAAAATGCAGATTATTATATCCTTTGTACCTGGGCTAAATTTGCACCTAAAATGACGGATGCCGTCTTTGCAACTATTAACAAGCAAAAGGAAGAACACAAAATAAATGTATGCCATATCCTGCTCAATGTCGATTTACAGGAAGGCTGGGATTCAAAATAAGGAAGCCGGCACACTGTGGGTTGGAATTATTTTGATGCTGACTGCGGTTCAGGCCTTCGGACAGGACAGCATTGTGCCTCCGGCTGCCCGGAGCCATGGCGAGATTACATCAACCGCTGTAATTGATTTTTTCACAACGTTTGCAGGGATGCATGTAATTAACGGGCAGACCAGCAACGAAAACAACAGCGTATACCTGTATTATAATTTTTCGGTCAACAATAAACTGAAGGCAGGAAAACTGGTCATGCTGAATTACTATAATTCGGAGTTAGGCATTCGAAAATACTTTGACAGCATTACCACCATTTCGGACGATCAGTATCTTTTAAAAAATTCTGTTTCCTGCCGTATTGCAGGTACAGGGCTTGCGATTAACCTGGGCATGATTGCAAAGAGCCAGTATTTTAATCACTATGATTATAAACCGGATAGCATGGGGAAAATGGAAAGATACTTATTCTCTTCTTATTCATCGCCCGGGTACACTAATTTTTCGGGAGGGATTAAATTCGAATTTGATGATAACTGTGCCATCGAACTGGGATTAGTAAACGGAAGAAAAACAAGGATCAGGAACCAGACATTGTTCGAAACCAGAGGTGTCGATAAATTATACGGCCTTTCAAAAGGCAATATCAGGAAAATGGACTTCGGGTTTAACATGATTGTTTCAATACCCACTCATTGCATTGCTAAGAATTTTTATATCGAAAATTTCAGCCAGATCAATGTCAACAAAAACAGTGTATTCGATTTTAAGGATTATATTTTTGATATCAACAATGCCTTCCATTATAAGCTTTTCAAGTATTTCAGGCTTACCTTACGGACAAAACTTTTATATGATATTACTATAAACGCCAGACCCAAAATAATCAACCAGATTACTGCAGGGTTTTATTTAAACAATATGTTCTAGCTTTCATATCAGCGTCAGGGTTTCACTATCGGTGACACCCTGACGCTATTGAACGGGTTCCCTATTCCACCATCATTTTCACTCCTGCCGAAAGTCCGCCTGTTTTGTTGGTGAAGCGTACCATATAACATCCCGGTGTCAGCCCGGTTCTGTTAAGTTCAACCTGTTTCGAAGCAATATGCTCTATCTGCCGCACCTTTTGTCCGGCAAGGTTGTAAATATCGAGGGTGCCGTCGTCGATTACCGATTGGGTATTAATTTTCAGCAGGGCTGTGTTGCGGAAAGGGTTGGGATAAATGGTAAGAGTGAGTGTTTCAGCGGCAATGGGTTTACCGAGGCCGACATTTACACTGTTTTCGGATCCGGGTGTTCCGTTTGTGGTTATTCCGCTGGCTTTCCAGCTTTCAGCCAGTGCATTGTCGAGTACCGGCGAAATCAATTCGAGTGTGGCTCCCTGTCCGTCGGGCCGTGTGGGCCAGGGTGCAACATCATCGTAATGTACGGTATCAACGAGGGTACCAGTATTGTTATAAAGCCGTATCAACTCACCGCCTCCTGCAAGTCCAAAACCCATAGGGCCGACATAATTTGTAACAGCCGGGAATAAAGTATGAAAAGCAATCATGTCGAATGCAACAACAATATAGCCTTTCGACTCTATCACTTTACCCTGGCTGAATGTATAGGCATGCAGATCATCTTCATCCTTGAAAACCCAGCCCGAAATATCGAGCGGATATTCCTGTGGATTATACAACTCAACCCAGTCGCCGGGATCGAAAATGACTGCCGAATTGTAATTTATTTCATTAATTACAAGCGAGTCGGAGAAAACACGTGGGACAAAAACTGCAGTAATGCTATCGTTGGCAGTCAGCTGAATACGGATGTTCAGTGAAGTATCAATAG
>CAIJPI010000131.1 GCA_903822525.1 uncultured Bacteroidales bacterium
ACCTATACTGTAACCGCCAATATCATAACGCTTACCTATACCATTTCGGCAAAATAGCAAAATTGTCTTTCTATCGAAAAGAGGCTGTCCGGAAACAGACAGCCTCTTTTTTTCTCACCATACAGAACTTCCACTATAAAAAAGTAGCAAGAAGCGGATGTGCAAGCACATTATTCGCTAACTTTACTTAGTGTCATTTTTACAATAATACTTGTTGATTATCAGCATTTTATCAATATTTTCCAATAAAAGCCATTATTAAAAATTAATTATCATTTCGTTAAGTTTACGCAAACGTTTGCGAAAACGTTTCCATAAAATAATTATCAGAAATCCCTAAAAAAGAGCATAATAAGTGAGGATGCATATTAATCTTTTCATAGCTTTGCGCTGATGTTCCGAACATGTTTTTAAGTAAGTTGTTTTAAAAACACTTTCAATTAATTTATCCTGCCACGTTTTTACGATGTTTTTAAAATTAAAATATTTATTTTTATAGACAAATGTATCAGGTATATCAGCCTGTACATTTAAAATGTTAACCTAAACCAAAACCAACCAATTGTTCAATCTTATGAAAGTCAGATCTATGAAGAAAGCGTTAATCTCTTTAAGGATTCTATTGCTGCTTCTGGCCATTGCTTTTGCTTTTGAGGCATCAGCGCAGGACACTCAGCTATCAGGAAAAATTACTGACGCCAGGGATGGAAGTACTCTGCCAGGCGCTACCGTGCTTGTAAAAGGTACAACAACCGGCACACTCTCCGACATCGACGGCAATTATTCAATTAAGGTGAAAACAGGCGCAACCCTGGTATTCTCCTTCGTCGGCTATTTACCTCAGGAAATTGTAGTTACAAATCAGAAAAATATCAGCATCGCCCTTGTTCAGGAAGCACATACCCTCGAGGAGGTAATAGTTATCGGGTATGGTACTCAGAAGAAAACGGACCGAACAGGCGCTATTGCCCATGTTACCGCTGCCGAGTTAAACCAGGGTTCCATGACTGATCCTATACAGGGATTGCAGGGAAAAGCCTCAGGCGTTGTTATCACGAAAAAAGGGGGCGACCCTAACTCAGGATTTGCTGTAAGGATTCGTGGTTCGGCCGGTTTCGACTCTAATACACAACCTCTTTTTGTAATTGATGGTATTCCAAATGCTGATCCTACAGCTATAGCACCCGAAGATATAGAAAGTTACAACATCCTTAAAGATGCCGCATCAACCGCTATTTACGGATCACAGGGCGCTAACGGTGTAATTATTATTACTACCAAAAAAGGAAGTTCAAAAGGTAAAAATGGTGGCTCAACAGTTACTATTAACAGCAAAACATCTTTTGATAAAGTTGCCAATACACTTAATGTGCTTAGCGCTGACGAACTCCGCGGTTTCGCAGATACAAAACTTCAGGCTGCTTTGCCTGAACATCCAAACTGGACAGTGGACAGTATTTTTAAAGATGGTGGTACCGATACTGACTGGCAAAACGAAATATACCGTTTAGGTATAACTACTGATAATAACCTAAGCTTCAGTGGTGGCAGCGAAACCAGCACCTATTACGCTTCAATTACTCACGCCAACTGGCAGGGTGTTATGAAGGGTACCGAAAAGGAACGTACCAGCGCCAAGCTTAACCTCTCGCACAAGGCATTCGATAACAAGCTTACTCTAACCGGAAACCTGACATCTTCGTTCGAAAATAACGATTACGAAAACTATGGAGGCTGGAATAAGGATGATATTATTTACCAGGCAATTTCGCACAATCCAACTGATCCTGTTTACAATGAAGATGGTAGCTATAATAAAACCCAACGCGAGTTTAACTACGAAAACCCGATTGCTACCATAAACGAAGTAACCAATATCCGTGATGCAAAGAGTTTTGCAGGTAATCTTAAAGCTGACTGGCTGGTTCTCACCGGACTTACAGCAAGCGTAAACGCTGGTTATATTCGTAATGATAATGAATCAAACTATTTCCGTCCTTCGGGTCTGTTTGCATCTGCCGATAACGGGTATGCAAGACGTAGTTACAGCAACAACTCCCAGAAACTTCTGGACGCTACGTTAAATTATGTCAAGAAAATCGAAAATCACAATTTTGACGCTATACTCGGTTATTCGTGGCAGGAGTCGGGTTACGACGGATTTTCGGCACAGGCGTCAAATGCTCAGTCGCCATATTCAGGCCCAAATAACCTTCAAACACTTGTTGACGTTAAGTATGGTGACATTTCTTCCTACAAAGGGATGTCACGCCTCATCGGAATGTTTGGCCGTGTACAATACAATTTCAATTCGAAATATTATGCATCCGGATCAATCCGCCGCGATGGTTCCACCAAGTTTGGTGAAAACAACAAATGGGGCTGGTTCCCAACAGCAGCAATTGGCTGGAACATGCAGAACGAAGATTTCCTTTCCAACGTAAGCTGGATTGATCAGTTGAAAGTAAGAGGTAGCTATGGCGTTTCGGGTAACCAGAATATCGGCGAATACCGCAGTAAAGTTGCATGGCAGCCCGGCGGACTTGCTACCAATCCTGAAACAGGCCAACAAGTTGTATCCTTTCAACCGGCATGGAATGCTAACCCTGATCTGAAATGGGAAAGAACAGCCGAAGTTAATATAGGTATCGATTTCGCTTTCCTCAACAGTCGCTTCAGCGGTAGCCTCGAAGTATATCAGAAAAACACTTCCGATCTTCTTGGTGCCTACCAGGTGCCTGTTCCACCAAACCTTGCCCGCACAACCTTTGCCAATTCGGGTTCTATCGAAAATAAAGGTATTGAGCTTTTCATCCAGGCATTTATGGTTGACAAATCAAATTTCTCATGGAAAACAGGATTAACAGCATCCCATAATAAATCGGAATTTACCGATCTTGGACGCTTTGCAACCGACGAAAGTGGTATCCGTCACGAAGGATATATTTCAGGTCGCGGTATGGTCGGAGAAGAATATTGGGTAACCGGAGTTGCCGTCGGACACGAAGTCGGCGCTTTTTACCTGCCAGTGTATGTAACTATGCTTGATGGTGAATTTATTTACGAATCCAAATCCGGTGGTTTTACAGCAAATCTGGGTGATGCCAAACGCGATTGGGTAGGTTCAGCAAATGCTAAAGTAGAATTAGGCTGGTCGAACAACTTCACTTTCTTTAAAAACTGGTCGGCCGATTTAGCTTTCCGTTCCATGATAGGAAACAAAGTATATAATGCAACCAGGATGTTCTTCGATTTCCCGGGCAATATGCCTTCGCTCAACGGTTTACCCGAAGCAATTGACTGGTACAACCAGGGACGTACAAAAACGGGAGCCACCATTGCTGATTTCTATCTCGAAGATGCTTCGTTCGTGAGGTTGGATTATGTATCGGTAGGTTATACTTTCACTACAGCAAACCTCGACTGGATCAACAGCCTGAAACTTTTTGTTGTTGCTAATAACCTGTTCACTATTACCGGTTATTCAGGTATCGATCCGGAAACTTCGATGAGCGGACTTTCCTACGGCATCGACCAGTACAATGTGTATCCTAAAACACGTACAATCACTTTTGGTATTAACGCAAGCTTCTAAACATTAAAGACATGAAAAGAATACTATATCTAAGTACAGTTTTATTTTTCATAATCGTTTCGGGGTGTACCAAGCTCGATGAAACGATGTATGACAAAATTCCGGGCGATCTGTATCCCGAAAATGAAGCCCAGGTTGCCAACTTAAGTGTTGATGCTTACAAACGTATGCAGAACCTTGCTGATGATCAGGGCTGGTGGTTCCTGGCTCAGGAATTAACCTCTGATGAACTTGCTGCCCCAACCCGCGGTTCCGACTGGTTCGATGGCGGTAAGTGGCTTGATATGCACACGCATTCCTGGACCAACGAAAATGAAGGTGTAAACCGCATGTGGGGTACTTTCTGGGAAGGAATAACTTCAAGTAACCAGATCCTTGATATGCTCAGAGCGCTGGAACAAAACGAAAGTATAAAAGCCAAAATTGCTGAAGTTGAAGTAATGCGTTCCTTCTATTATTACCTGCTTATGGATAACTATGGAGATGCGCCTTATCTTACCACTGCCATTCAGCCTGACGATTTCCTGCCTGTTAAAATCGCAAGAGCAGCTATCTACGACAGCATTGTCACAACTTTGGAAGCAAACCTCCATTACCTGAAGCCTATTGATAACAAGTATCTTGCTACCCGTTATATGGGATTCGCATTACTGGCAAAGCTTTATCTGAATGCTGAAGTTTATACCGGCACCCCTCAATGGGCTAAAGCAGGGCAATATTGTGATAGTGTTATGGCCGGCAATTACACCCTCGAAAGCAGTGTGCTGGCTCCGTTTAAAACCAATAATGAGAAATCATCCGAGATTATATTCTCGATTCCTTATGATGAGGATAATTTCTCCGGATTCAGAATTCATATGCGTTCGTTGCATTACCAGAGCAACCTTACCTTTGATATGGTTGCAGGCCCATGGAATGGATTTGCCGTTGTACCGACTTTCTTTGATACATACGAGGATGGTGACATCAGAAAAAGTTCATACTTTCTTTACGGTCCTCAAAAGACTATTACCGGTGCCGAAATTATCGAAAGTATAACCGGCGAACCTTTGGATATTGATCCATATCTTCCGGCATTAAAAATGGATGAAGGAGCATTTACACCAAAACAGATCAGAACAACCGGAGCCCGTGCCATCAAATATGAAATTAAAGTTGGTGCCAAGGAAAATTTAAGCAACGATTTCCCGTTATTCCGTATCACTGACTTCTACTTAATGAAGGCTGAAACTGAAATCCGTCAGAGCCGTAACGGTGACCAATGGATTAATCCTATCCGCGAACGTGCAGGTGTAAGCACCTGGACCGGAGCTACACTCGATCAGTTATTGGCCGAACGCGGACGCGAATTATGGCTCGAAGGCCATCGCCGTCAGGATCAGATCCGGTTTGGTAAATTTGGAAACAGCTGGTGGGAAAAACCAGCCAGTGACCAATCCAGAAGAACATTCCCGATCCCAAAATGGGCTATAGATGCCAATCCAAATCTAGGCCTGTAAATTTCTTACTGTAAATTCCACAAATCAATCAATCAATAATCAATACCAATTAAAAACTCAAATCATGAAAAACCTGAATTTTAGTAGATTTATGAAGTTAACCTGGGCTTTGTTACTCAGTTTAACTTTTATCACAACTTCGTGTAAAGACGATGAAACTCCTGTTGATCCGCCAGTAATTGTTCTGGATGGTCTGTATGTTAAAGGCGGCGCAACTGCCCTTACCGATTTCGATGCTAAAGGAATGCTGAAAGTAACCCGTAACGAAGTTAACCAGGCCGACCGCGCTGAATTGGTTGAGATTTTCGTTGCTGTTAAAGCAGGTGCTCCCGGTTTCAATGTCGTATTAGTTGAAGGCAGCAAACAAACAACATGGGGCCCTGGTGCCGATTTCGCAGTTGTGGCTGAAGCTGACCGCAATGTTGACGAACCTAAAGTAGATTTCTGGCGTGGTTCATACACTGAAACTGCAACCGCTTTCACCGTTCCTGCTGATGGGTTGTATCATATTGTTTTAGACAAACAACTTCAGAAAATAGCTATACTTCCAGTTGTATGGGGCGTTATCGGCGCTGCTACTCCTGGTGGATGGGGTGGAAGTACTGCTATGCCTGCAACAGGATTTGACCTCAACACCATGACTTTCGAAATCAACGATATAGTTCTTACCAAAGCTGACTGGAAATTCCGCTATTCCGATGGTTGGAAAGTTATTCTTGACAGCGAATTCGATTTAGGCGGTGGCCTTAAAGGTATCAGAGCTAACTGTAACTATGGCGGCACTATCGACGCACTGGTTCCGGGCGGAGCTAATATTACCAACGCTGTTCCCGGCAAATACACCATGAAAATGGTTTGGACCCTGGGTAGCGGTTATGTTGCAACTGCAACCAAAACCGGTGATCTGAATCTTATCGATTATACCAACACCGAATTAGGTCTCGTTGGAAACGGTTTAATGGTTGATGGCGTTCAGCATAACTGGGATGTAACCGTTCAGGTTAGCAAACCAACTATTGAAAACTTAACCACCTACTCATGGACATACAGCCAGGTTACAGTTACCACGCTGGGTTCATTCAAAATCAGAGAAGGTCAGGATTGGACCAAGAAAAGCGTAGGATACAACGATGTTACCATGGCCGGCGTTTCAGCTGACAAATTCACCACAAATGGTGATGGCAACTTTGTTCCTACTGTTGACGGAGTATATGATATAGTATTTAAAATCGATGCTGTAACCGAGAAATACACCTTCACAGTTAACCCTGCTGGTGCTGCTCCTGAAATGTTTATGTTAGGCGACGGTTGCTCAGCTGGATGGGATAATACCAAAGCTCTTCCAATGGAAGGAACTGCTGGTATTTATTACATTACCACTGAACTTACTACTGGCAAATACATTAAATTTATCACCACCCTGGGTGCATGGGAACCAATGTACGGAACCAATGCAAGCGGAACAGGCACCGGTGGAGACCTGGTTTACCGTGCGGTCGGAGATCCTGATCCAGCAAGTATTCCAACTCCTGCAACAACTGGAAAATATGTAATTACCATCAACACCAACACCCTGAAATATACTGTAGCTCCTGCTCTTTATATGTTAGGCGACGGTTGCGCAGCTGGCTGGGATAACAACCTTGCAATGCCTCTTCACGGTGGTGGCAATGGTGTTTATACCATTACAACCACATTGGGTGCAGCTTTATCTATTAAATTTATCACCACCCTTGGTGCATGGGAACCAATGTACGGAACTGTTGCTGGCGCTGTAAGTACCAGTGGCGTTTTAATTTATCGTGCTCCTGGCGATCCTGATCCAGCAAATATTCCTACTCCTGCAACAGAAGGTTTATATACAGTAACCGCTGATATCACAGCTCTTACGTATACCATCGCTGCTAAAAAGTAGTAATCAATAAGGAAAAATTCTCCAAAAAGAGGCTATCTGTAAAAGATAGCCTCTTTTTATACCAATTACCAAAAAGGGAAATGCCAGTTATTGTTTTAATTTCTTCACCTTGTCGAAGGGTCCTGAATTTATTACCTGCTTAAGAAATGTGCATATTCCTGTTATTTTCGGGTATCAACCAGTTCAAAATGTGCGTCTGAAGGGTATTATCGTTGCCAGCTTTCTTTAGTAAGCCATTACTAATCTATCAGCTTCCTTCCGACCAAAATTTCAATCTTTTTGGATAAAACCGGGTCAGCTAAATGCTTTCCTTATTTTATCATTCCTTAGCCTTTATCCGTTATGAAACAACGTGATCTGTTATTTGATATTTGGGGGAACCTCTATCCCGGGATATCATCCCGAATATTAGAGAATTTTCTTTTAACGGTAGAGGTAAACCGCACTGCCAAAGGGGCCGAAAAGGACCAGATCGACTGGTACAAAGATGCAGTTGTATATTCCCTGTACGCCGATCTTTTTAATACTGACTTTGCAGGCCTTACACTAAAACTCGATTACCTGCACAACCTGGGCATTAACTGTATATGGCTGTTGCCGGTTCTCGATTCGCCCATGCGCGATGCAGGTTTCGATATCAGCGATTATTACAGCATACGTGCTGAACTGGCCGGTGGCGAGGGTGCCGACAAGCATGCCGTTTTCAGCCAGTTTCTGGCTGAAGCCCACAACCGGGGCATACGTGTTATTTTCGATATTGCCATGAATCATACTTCCGACGACCACCACTGGTTTCGCGAAGCCCGCAAATCGAAAGATAATCCCTACCGTAATTATTATATCTGGAGCAGCGATAATACACAATTCGCAAAAGCCCGGATCATTTTTAAAGGAATTGAAAAATCAAACTGGGAGCCTTGCGACGGGGAATATTATTTTCATCGTTTTTTTAACTTCCAGCCTGACCTGAATTACAAAAACCCATTAGTATTGCTGGCTATGAGCCGCGCTTTGCTCTTCTGGCAGAACACCGGTGTGGATGGATTCCGCGCCGATGCCATACCTTATATCTGGAAAGTGGAAGGCACCGAGTGTGAAAATCTTCCCCAGACTCACCTGGTAGTGAAATTCTTCAGGGCTATACTCGATTATATCAAGCCCGGATCGCTACTGCTTGCCGAAGCATGCCAGCAACCGGCTAAGGTGGTTGAATATATGGGCGATGGCGACGAATGCCATGCCGCATATCACTTCCCGCTCATGCCACGTATCTTCAAATCCATTGCCATGCAAAGTGGCAAACCGATTGAAGAAACGCTATCCAAAGCTTTTACCCCCGAATTACCCGAAAGCGGGCAATGGTTCAC
>CAIJPI010000132.1 GCA_903822525.1 uncultured Bacteroidales bacterium
ACTACTATATTATCGACCAGGCTGGCCGGAAAAATATCCAGCTTAATGTTATTGGTAAAAGGATCGAGAGTTGGAATGCGGGAACCATTGATAGTGGTTTTTACGTAACGGTCGCCTGTACCCCGCACGGTAATCATTCCGCTGCTGTTGGATGAAACTCCTGTTACCCTGGTAATAGCGGATGCTACATTGGCATCCACAGTTTTTTTGATCGTTTCGGCCGAAATATAATCGAGTGTATTGGACGAAAGTTTCTTTTTCGTTTCCATATGGGCATCGAAATTATTCTGAGTCCGCCCTGTAATAGTAACCGCATTTAAAGTGGTAGCAGTTGGTTCCAGTATATAATTCCGTAGTATTATTCCTCCTTTAGAACAATCAATTGTATCTTCAATTTTCTTGTACCCAACATAACTGACCACAAATACCTGGGGAATCGAGCTATTCACTTTTAACGTATACTCTCCATTGAAATCAGATAAAGTGCCAACCGTATTATCTGACTTCAGATAAAAGGTAACGCCAATGGGTACTTCGCCACTTATATCGGTTATTTTTCCTTTGATAACACATTGACCAAGGACACCAGATAAAGCTATTATATTGAATAGAAAGAGAATAAAAGCAAATTTTATCCAGTTCTTTTTCACGAGATTCTTTTTCATTTTACTGTTTTTCAATTTTACGAAACACTGCCACTACAGGTTAATATGGCGATACTTACTCCTATTCAGCACATTAACCAGGTCCTAGTTCCTGATTAATTTTTGTGTCGATTTTTTCCCATCTATGATTACTTCAATAAAATACATTCCTTTTGGGGATGCACCCAAATCAACTTTATCAGTGAAATCGCCTGAAGTATTTTCGATATTTTTCCGTAAAACAATATTTCCTAATAAGTCATAGATTGTATATTGGCCTACAGCATTGTGATTCTCTGTTTTTACATTCAATGAGAAATCACCCCATGTAGGATTAGGGAAAACTGACACTATTGCATCAGTTCTCTTCGTTTTTTTCAATGGGCTTTCGATACCTGCATACAATGAATTGTATGTTAATCCGGCAAGTTGAGTTTCGAGGCCAACAGGATTTTTAGCAACAAACTGTTCAGTTCCGCCTTCGGGAGTTCCGACCTGAATATTTAATTCAAAAGACAATTCACCATCAGTGGTTATCTGGGCTATCAGAACTTTATTGGTAGTATCGGGTCCGGTGGCGCCTGACAGGCAGCTCCAAACTCCGTCGTGCACTATAAATGAGTTTCCAGCCTGGCTTACGGCATCAAATACACCTATTTCATTATCAATTCCAAGGGTAATCATCGAGCCCGGTGTTCCGGCTATCAGCCCATCCTGATCCGTTAAGGGAATGCCTGCCAAGGGATCAGCATTTTGTAGTATGTTATCCGAATTGATAACGGTTGCAACCCCATTGTCCTCTGATTTCAGAATTCCGAAATTCCCTATGCATGCTGCTCCAACTGAAAGCCAGGAGTCAAGCATTACCGTATTGCTCTTAGCCTGGCTTTTAGTGAAATTCGGTGTTGTACTTCCCCTGTCCTCGTTGTTAAAAAACGAAGTTGAAGTATTGATAAAAAGTGTGTGATCAGGAACAACGTAAGCTGTCTGGAATCTATATCCCTGTTTCATATCCAGAAAAACCCTGTACGTAACAGATCCAACAGGCAGAATCCCAAGACTTGCTACAGAATCATTGGCATCCGAAACATAGTATTTTTCAACTATTACGTTTTGTAAACCCGTTTGTGCATTGGCAAGAGTAAGACTAAGTGCAAATGCAAAGGCCAGGGAAATATTGAGAGTAAATTTATTTTTCATATTATTCTTTTTTAGTAATGAATTGATTATTAGTCAAGTGTTAGTCCTTCAAATTGTATTTCTGAACCTTCAGGTTTATTGGCAACAAATTGGATAAATCCACCCGAAGGTGTTCCAAGTTGTACATTTAGTGCGAATGTTAATTTTCCATTTGTTGTAAGTTGGGCAATCAAAACCCTGTTTTCAGGGGTAGGTCCTTTAACTCCGCCCAAGGCAGCCCAGGCTGCATCAGAAGTTGAAAAATAACTTGCCGTAGAATCATTATTGAAAAAGCCTAAATCAAGTTTAAAAATTTTAAAATCAGGAAGAACACCTTTAGTTAAACCGTCAGTTTTACTCAATTGATCCCGGTTTGGTATAAAAGAGAAAACACTGTCATCTTCGGATCGGAGTATACCTGTATGTAGGCGGGATGCAGCACCCATAGTTATCCACGAATCCAGGGCAACATTTCCTTTGTGCAGTTTTTTTGCATCAATATTAAACCCGGTTTCTGCCGAACATTCCTTGTCATTGAAAAATGTGGTTGATGTTTTCAGAAATAGTTCATGATGTGGAACACCATATACCACCTGTAGCGAATAGCCAGGTTTCATATCAATAAATATCCGGTAAGTTACTGAGCCTTCAGGAAGAGTCTTGCAGATTGTATCCGCATAATCAGTTGAATCGGAGATATAATATTTTTCGACAATAACATTTTCCAAAGCCAGGCTATCGTCATGGGTAATTGTATAAGTATCCTGGCCATATATTGAATTGTTGATTAACATCAGAAATACAGAAAACAGTATAAAAAACATGCTGTCTTTTATCTTTATTACTCTGCTTAAGCTTTTATTTTTAATCCCTATTTCCATATAC
>CAIJPI010000133.1 GCA_903822525.1 uncultured Bacteroidales bacterium
CAATATCTAAGGAATAATGGCTCTCAAGAAATTTAAACCAACCACACCTGGTCAGCGTTTCAAGGTTATCAGCACCTTCGACGAAATCACCACTTCGGTGCCCGAGAAAAGTTTGCTTGAACCTCAGCATAAGTCTGGTGGTCGTAATCACGACGGGAAAATGACTATGCGGTACATGGGTGGTGGTAATAAACAGCACTACCGTGTAATCGATTTCAAACGCGAAAAAGACAATATTCCTGCCGTTGTTAAGACGATAGAATATGATCCGAACCGTACAGGCCGCATAGCACTTTTATGGTATGCCGATGGTGAAAAACGTTACATCCTTGCTCCGCAGGGTCTCAAAGTAGGTCAGGAAATAGTATCCGGTACTGGAGCAGCTCCAGAAGTAGGAAATGCACTTTTTATGAGTGAGATCCCTTTCGGTACCATGATTCATAATATTGAACTCCGTCCGGGTCAAGGTGCCAAAATGGTACGCAGCGCCGGAGCATCAGCACAGTTAATGTCGCGTGATGGTAAGTTCGCTGTTGTGAGAATGCCTTCAGGCGAAACCAGGCTTATATTACAAACCTGTAAAGCTACAATAGGGATGGTTTCAAATGGCGACCATCAGCTTGAAGTATCTGGTAAAGCAGGCCGCTCACGCTGGCTTGGTCGCAGACCGCGTACCCGTCCTGTAGTTATGAACCCGGTCGATCACCCGATGGGTGGTGGCGAAGGCAGAGCTACCGGTGGACACCCACGTACACGTAAGGGCACACCAGCCAAGGGCTTCAAAACCCGCTCGAAGACAAATGCTTCGAACAAATACATCATCGAAAGAAGGAAGAAGTAATCTAATAAATATAGCATCATGAGCCGTTCGCTTAAAAAAGGCCCCTTCATTGATTACAGACTTGAAAAAAAGGTCATGGACCTGATTGAGAGTAAAAAGAAAGTAGTTATCAAAACCTGGTCGAGGTCATCAACTATAACCCCCGACTTTGTTGGCCAGACTATAGCTGTTCATAACGGGAATAAATTTATTCCTGTATATGTAACCGAAAACATGGTTGGACACAAACTTGGAGAATTCAGCCCTACCCGTATTTTCAGGGGCCATGCCGGAAATAAAGGTAAGAAGTAATAAGACTTAGCAACAATGGGAGCAAGAAAACATAATTCAGCTGAGCAGAGAAAAGAGGCAAACAAAACATTGTTTTTTGCCAAACTGAACAACTGCCCTTCCTCACCCAGAAAAATGAGGCTTGTAGCCGATCTGGTAAATGGAAAAAATGTAGAAAACGCATTGCATATTCTACAACATACACCTAATTACGCAGCCGAAAAACTAGGCAAGCTGATAAAATCAGCCCTGGCAAACTGGCAGCAGAAAAATGAAGGTGTACGCATGGAAGACAGCAATCTCTTTATTAAAGAGGTTAAAGTCGACGGAGGACGCTCTTTAAAGAGGGTTCAGCCTGCACCGCAGGGCCGTGCACACCGCATTAAAAAGCGCTCAAACCATGTCACTGTTATTGTAGATAGCAGAGTGAAGAAAGAAGAAACTGAAATAGTAACTAAATAATCAAGCAGCCTAATGGGACAAAAGTGTAATCCGATCGGCAACAGGTTAGGTATCGTAAAAGGATGGGATTCTAACTGGTACGGTGGTAAGAAGTTTGCAGATAAACTGGTTGAAGACGATAAAATTCGTAAATATCTGAACGCACGTTTATCAAAAGCAGGTATTTCTCATATCATTATTGAACGTACTCTGAAGTTGGTAACTGTCACAATCAATACTGCTCGCCCTGGTATCATCATAGGGAAAGCCGGACAGGAAGTTGATAAACTCAAAGAAGAGTTGAAGAAACTTACAGGTAAGGAAGTTCAGATAAATATTTCTGAAATTAAACGCCCTGAATTAGATGCTGTTATTGTTGGTAATACCATTGCCCGCCAGCTCGAAGGACGTATTTCATACCGTCGCGCTATTAAGACTGCAATTACCGCTGCTTTACGTGTGGGTGCAGAGGGAATGAAAGTTCAGATTTCCGGCCGATTAGGTGGTGCTGAAATGGCTCGCCGTGAGCAGTTCAAAGAAGGTCGTATCCCTTTGCATACATTACGTGCCGATATTGACTATGCGCTCGCAGAAGCTCAGACTACATACGGTAAGTTAGGGATCAAAACCTGGATTATGAAAGGCGAGATCTATGGTAAAGTGGATCTTGTACCAGGAACTGAAAACATGGTAAAAGACAAACCATCAGCACATGGCCAGGGTCGTCCTGACCGTAAAGGTGGTCCACGTGGAGATCGTGACCGTGATCGTGGAAGCGACCGTGGCGGAGACAG
>CAIJPI010000134.1 GCA_903822525.1 uncultured Bacteroidales bacterium
AGTTTTTGCAAAATACACCTGTTCAACTACATCCATTTGCTAAATTTTCTTGAAAATCCAGATAAAAACTGGCAGAAAATCTGTCGAAATGAGGAACAACTATCGTTATTTTGATGGACTTAGTTTTATGAAAACAAAAAACAGAACAATATGCATTCTGACTATCAGTTGGTTATGATGCCTGAAATTAATTTTGTATTTTTACCGGACAATAGTGATTTCGATTATAACTTCTGACATCAATAAACATCCTTTTATGAAAAGAACAATTTTATTTTTCATTTTAATGATGCTCCTGGCCGGTATATCTGCACAAGTTTATTCACAGCAGTTACCTGATCAGGGTTTTGAGAACTGGACACATATCATACAGGGCAATGTCAGTTATGATGAACCGGCAGGTTCCTGGTGGACCAGCCTCAACGCTCTTGCAAAGCTGGGCTGTCCTGTAAGTCTTACAAAAACTTCTGATGCCTTCGCTGGTTTACTGGCTGCAAGGTTGGAAACTGTTAACTGGGGAACTTTAGTTATACCAGGCCTGCTGGTCTCAGGAAATTTCATCAACACTGCACCTTTTATACTCCAGGGGCAGCCCTGGACTGATACTCCCATACGATTCAAAGGAAGTTACAAATACCTCCCGGTAAATGGCGATTCTGCAGCGATTTACGCACAACTAAGCCGCAGCAACCCGATCACTCACCAGAGAGATACCATCGCCGAAGTCCGTTTACTTTTAAACAATACAGTTTCAGCATTTACCAGTTGGGACCTGCCTTTTTCCTATTATTTGCCCGGGGTAAATCCTGACAGCATTACGCTGGTATTTTCCAGTAGTGCTGCGGGTCATGACTTTCAGGGTCAGGCTGGTACTGTTCTGATCCTGGATGAAATCCTGCTTGATTATAGCAACGGAATGCAGGAATCCTTAGGTAATACCCCGGCTCTGAGTGTTTATCCTGACCCGGTTTCCAGTATACTCCATTTAAGCTCCAATCTGAAATCTGCGAATGAGGTTGAAATCCGGGTATTTAATGCGCAGGGAAGTACAGTTTATTCTTCCCCCTGTTCAGGATTTCCGGCAGAGATTTCTGTAAGCTCCTGGGAGCCTGCTGTTTATTTTCTGTATTTAATCAAGGGGAATACAATTATTACCAAATCTCAATTTATAGTCAGCAGGTGAGGAAAATTCTACTATTATTTTTGCTGTCCGGTGTGGGCCAGGTTTTTTCACAGACCATCAAACCGGTATTTTACGCTGGATTGCAGTATGGAGGTCCCTTGCCGGTTAAAACAATACCCAGTTCCACAGGAACTCCCACTTTGCGACCAGTTTTTGGCATCAGCACAAGGTTTGAATTATCCTCCGTTTTTTCATTCGAACCGGGGATTTCCTATCACGCAGTGAGTGTTCAATACACTCAGAATTATAGAAGAGACACCCTTGTAAGCATTTCTGTAATGGGTACTTTGCAGCAAGTACTTACGTATTACTACGGGAATGTAAACGGTAGAATGACGGTGCATTACCTGGATCTGAATCTGCCGTTTTACCTGAAAACATCCAAGAGCCGAAGCATCATGGCTGGTGGCAGAATCTCTTATCTGTTCGCTGGCAAGGATGATGGTTCTGTGCTGATACAAGTGGGCGAGGGAGGCTTTTTCAATGATTTCAACCAGTATTACAACAACTTTCAGAACATCAACTTATGGGAATCCGGGGTTTCTCTGGGCTTCTGTCAACAGCTTTCCGAAAAGGCAAGCACGATGCTGCTTGTTAACAGGAGCCTCGTCCAGTTTTACAAAGCCCACACCTTCGACCAGCGGGGTCTGGAAGACGTTAAGATGTTCAATACCTCTGTCAGCCTAATTTTTACTTACAGTCTATGAAACAAAACGGAACATCTGATCACCCAAGGCCGGTTTCGATTTCCCTCTTTAAATTATTGACAATCTGTAATCTTAAATGATTTTGCTTTTCCGGCGCAGCCAGGTCAAAGCGAGCGCTTTTCTCAATTTATTTCAAAAATACTTCAAGGTCATTTTTAAATTTAGGAAGATTTTTCAAAATGATTTCCCATACCTCTGCCGGGTATATACCAAAATAATCGTGAGCAAGTACATTGCGAAATGCATAAATCCTACGCCAATCAATATGGGATTGTTTCTCTTTGAACTCTGCAGAAAGCTTACCCACCGCTTCTCCAAGAACAATAAAATTCATAATTGTTGCATCGAAGCTTTCTACATCCTTTTCAAATGCTATGTGGTCCTTTAGATCAGATGTAAATAAAAAAATCTTTTCAATTGTTTCGAGCATCATTTGGATAATTGCTCTATCTCTTTCAAGCATAAATTGCATCTTTCATTATTAAATTCCTGAAAGCAGGTTTTATAGCTTGCTCATGACAGATGTCAACTTTCCTGGAAAATTTTTCCATCAGCAACTCTTGCAACTGCATTCTTTTATCGAAAATGTTTTCTGTTTTTGAATCCATTTCGATGAGAATATCAAGATCGCTATTGTCAGTTTGTTCGTTTCTGGCAAATGAAC
>CAIJPI010000135.1 GCA_903822525.1 uncultured Bacteroidales bacterium
GCCTTGACAGGGCGGGGGTCACTGGTTCGAATCCAGTACCGCGCACACTATTGATTATCAGTTATTTGTGCTATAATTACAAACTTGTCGACACAGTATGTGGACATACTTAAAGCAATTTCCGCAATACTGAGTTTATAGGTTGCTGTTACTTTGTAGGTACTATTATCATCTATTGAATATTTGCATAGATTTGCAAAATCATCGCTGGATGTCCTCCTGCAAACAATTCTGTTTAGCACAAAATTTTTCAAGTTGAAGCCTTTAATGAAAACGATAAAGTTTTTAGTGTTTATTCCAGTGTGCCTAATCGCTTTGGGGCTGATCAACTATGGATTTATTTTTTTGCTGAACTGGACAATTGACAAATCCACAAACTGGTATCATGACTTAGATTTTATTTATTTTATTTTACTGATGCCCTTTTTTTGGGGAACTATTTGGGGAGTTTTTAAACTGGCAGCAATGGGTATTGCTGTTTTACTATTACCGTTATCACCGGGAAGGATTTTTTCGCTTTATTCGCTTGGAGTCCTTTCGCTGATAAATTGTTTGGTACTGATAATACACTTCTGGACGAGGGAGGTTTCGTATTCCTGGCGGGTAGTAGTGATGTCAATGATAATCACGATATTTATAATAGATTTTTCAGCCTCTATAGTGTTGGTATTTTCAAAAAGAGTGGCTCAAGGATTGGAAGATTAATCAACTGATCCATGTAAAATAATTCAGGTGATTTTGCTGGTCCATGCAGAATCTGTTCGTCTTGAAATATAAGATCGAATTTCAAACGAATCATTAACTGATAATTCAGATTTTCCTGTAAGTATTATCAATTCTCGAAAATAAATAGAAAAGGATTTTTAACTTTTTTGGTTGATTTATCAGGGTAATGAACAATTAACTCAGGTGATTTAAGTGCTGAATTAATTTTGCCGACCGTTGTAAGGGTGCTCACAAACCAAATCCTGATAACAGGGCCGCTCTCGGTGAAAGCGGATTGTATCCGCACGATCCCATCATCATTTGAAGCATGCGAAACCAGGAAGGGCATCCATTGCTGCATTCCGGGATCAGCAGCTTGCTCAAACGGAAGTTCATAAACCAACATCTTATCGTAGCTGTAGCTGCTGTATTTGTTAAAAGATACATCCACAGTCGGAATAAACAATGTTAAGAATTCGTTTGCCGGCATTTCGCCCTTTGCTTTTCCGGCCTCGTTCACAGCAAAGCCGGTTTCAACCGTAGTTTGTTGGTCTCCTTCACCTAATACCAGTGTTTTCGGAGTGGCAGCAGCTTCTATTTTCTCCGGGCTGGTAAGAGTAGCATCGTAATATATCTTTGCCTGTACAGGCTCTCCGAAACGTGTACTAAGCGCCAGGACTCCTTTCTCGCTTCGCAATAATTCACCGAGGTAGAACTGGTCTTTAGGATCAAAACAGCGGTCGATGCCTAATTGTACGAAACTAACCTTAGTTGCCAGTTTCCCATCAAAGTTGAGCAATTCGGAAAGTGGTGAGAATATAGCTGCTTTTACTCCTTCGGCAGAAATTTGAGATTTATCGTAATAAACCACTACTCTGTGGTGTTTTACATATGTTTCAACTCCCTTTATACCAGGGATTTCTTTCATGTGGTTGGCAAAAGAACGTGAACTGCCAAAACATTTAATGCTTTTAAGACCGTCCATCTGTACTGTTTGAATATTTTTACCATTCACGTCACCCCAGTTCTCACTAATAGTCGGCAATTCATAAAAGGTTGCTATGGTTATGGCGGCAGCGGTAAGGATAACAGTCGCCAGTGCAGGCAGCCAGCTCATATTGCGTTTATTAATGGTGAGAGCGCCTTTTTCCGGACATTTTATTACACAATCGACACAAAGGTGGCAATCGATATGGTTTACTGTGTCTACTGTTGAAATCTCTATTGCCATCGGGCATTTCTTGTCGCAGATGCGGCAATGCGTGCAAAGAGCCTCGTGGCGTGTGATCCGTAACGTAGGGAAAACGAAGAATTTCATTGTGAATGCTTCGAAAATAAAGCCGGTAAGGCAAACAGCGCCAAGCAGCCACGGCCAGGGAATGGAAAGTCCTGCAACATTGGTGAGCAGGACCCAGAGCAGCGTTAGAGCAGCTGCCGGCAAGGCATAAACAGCTATATTGGTAACAGCCCCCAGCGGGCAGAGATACCTGCACCAAAACTGGCGTATGAAAAATGATCCGGCTATGGTAAGCAGTAATGCAGGGAAGGCGTACCAGAAAAACACGTCGCCGCTAAATCCGGTGAATGATGCATAAAAGGGGTCAAACTTCCTGCAAAAAAGCTCACTTGAAGTGACAGTAAAATAAAAAGTGATAAAAAGAAGCGCGTATTTGAGAAGGCGTAGAAACCTGTCAATATTCTTATTTACTTTGAGCTGCATTTTAGCTTTCCGACCCAGTTCTCCCATCCATTCAGTAAAAGTCCCGATGGGGCACAGATAAGAGCAAAAAAGCTTGCTGAAAAGTATCACACCTGCTATTAATGCTATCCCTAATGCTATTTGAATAGTAGTCATGGAACAGGCTAGTGAGTGGATCGATAAATAACTGGCCAGCGACTGCATACCCCCGAACGGACAATACGCTTCAAAATCTGGTGCATAACTTTTGTCCCAGAAAGGCCTGACAAGCATGTAGGCTAATAGTGCGAATATTCCCCATTGGAGTACAATACGGTAATAGTTAACTGGAGATTGTTTTTTAGCGGCCATAATAAAAATGTTAATTGAATTAGCAGAATATTTTCGCAAATGCAATGCGAATGTATGAAATGAAGCCTTGCCATTTATGGAATCGCTCAATTTAGAATTAATCTACCCAGCTTTACGTTTCAGCCTGATGGCAGCCGCAAATGGAGAGGTTCATTATAAATTAGTACCTTTGAGACCTCAATGATTTGTATAGGATGAGACTCGCAAATAAGTACCGGCTCTTTATCGGATTAACATTATTTTTTGTTTGTAAGCTTCAGGCCCAGGAAATGCAAGAGGCAAATCCGAAAAAGCCTGTTTTTCAGCAGCCAAACGCCGGCAGGAGGGATGCCGATGCTATGCGTGTTATGTTCTATAATGTTGAGAATTTATTTAATCCCAGTGAGGACAGTGCGGTGGCTGATGAAGAATACCAGCCTACAGGAATGCGCGGCTGGACATTCAGCCGGTTAACACGTAAGCAGATTAATATTGCTAAAGTTGCCTTAGCTGTTGGAGGTTGGGATCCGCCTGAACTCATCGGGTTATGTGAAGTAGAAGACAGGGTTGTGCTGAATGGCCTGATCTATGAAACTCCTTTGAAAAGTTTTGGTTACCGTATCATTCATCGTGATTCACCCGACCCACGAGGTATTGATGTGGCTTTGCTTTACCTTCCCGAAAAATTCAGGGTGCTGCAGAGCTACCCTATAACAATCCGCTTTCCTTTCGACACGGCAGCTCGTACCAGGGATATTCTTTTTGTGAAAGGCATTGCCTGCAAATCCGATACAGTTAATATTTTTGTAAATCACTGGCCTTCAAAATTCGGTGGTGCTATGGCAACCATTCCTAAAAGGAAGTATGTTGCCAGCGTACTTCGCCGTCAAGTCGACTCGCTTCTGGATGTAAATCCCAATGCCAACATATTGATTATGGGCGATTTGAATGACTCGCCATACGACGAAAGTGTGAGTAAAATATTGGCAGCAAAAATGGATTCGTTAAACCTGGGTCCTCATGATTTGTATGACATACTTGCAGGTGCAGGTCTTTCGTGGAAGAAAGGGACAATAAAATTTCGCGAAGAATGGGAAACAATAGATCATATGATCGTATCGAGACCGTTGCTGTCATACACAACCCCTCACAGCCTGCAGATTTTCGATCCTCCTTTTCTGTTGCAGGATGATGAGGCATGGTTTGGCAAAAAGCCTTTCCGTACGTATTACGGGGCAAAATATATAGGCGGTTTCAGCGACCATCTGCCTGTTTATATGGATTTCAAGTTCAAAAAGCCAGATAATACCCCAAGTCAGTAATACTCATAAACCCGAATGCAATCAAATCAATAAAGCAGATGAAATAGCCATGATCGGAAATCACCAATCGAAGATGATATTAAGATTCATCATGGCGTATTCCATGTGACCTTTTAAAAACAAATTAATAACACATGAAAAATAAAATTTCGATATATCATATTACTATCGCAACGATCCTGATATTGATTCTGGTAATTGGGTCCTTGATCCTTTTTGTTAATCCGGTAAAAAAGACTGTTCGTAGAACTTCTGAAAACATAAATGAACAAACCGCTGCTCCTGTAAAGCCTGTTTTTCGTAAGGATGGAGAACTTCGTTTCCTGAATGGTAAATCCGATAAGGTGATTAAAGCCATCGATATTGAAGTGGCTGACGATAATGCTGAGCGGGAACAGGGCCTCATGAACAGGGATACAATGGCTGAAAATCAGGGTATGCTATTTCTGATGGAAACTGAAGAAACACAGGCATTCTGGATGAAAAACACCATTTTACCGCTTGATATTTTATATGTTGATTCTGAACGTCGGATTGTAAGTATACACACGGATTGTGTGCCTTATTCGCTCGATCAGATCGTGTCGGCAAAGCCTGCCATGTATGTTGTTGAAGTGAATGCTGGGTACACCCGTAAATTCGGGGTCAAAGTTGGCGATCTGATCTCTTTCTGATTTCAACTGATTTGCCCCGGTTCCCTTTTACAGAACAAAGCATGTGTTTTCCAGTTTTATTTGCAACTGTGTTATTATAGATCTACAACATACGCCCCCTGGTTCTTAATACTGTAAGCTGCCAACCCTGCTTTTTTGCATGCTTCCAACCATTTATCAGTCTTATAAACTGAATTCGATCCGTCGATTATTATCAGACCCGGCTCATACAACTGCAACAAGTCGCTGATGAGTAATTTAGGATTGTGGCTGAGCACCAGATAATCTACTTTAAGCTTGCTGAAGTTTCCCCTGAGTTTTGGTATGCTGTCGATTATGGCAATACGCCTCGTTTGAAAAAGTAAATTATGCCCTTGATAATAAAGAGATTTTGCATTTTCATGATTGTGTTGTGTATGATTTTCGAGGGTGTCGAGTGCGATTTTCTCAACAGTTGTAACTCCAAATAGTGTTTCAGCACCATTAAGCTGGAATTTGCCGGCTTTTGGGTCGTTCAGCAAAAGTGAATCACCAATTAAATCCTCGTGTTCTCCACTTATAAATCCAATAGCCGTTTGTCTGGTGGTTGAATAGAAAATTATTTTATTCTGCTTAAGCCTCGAAATTTTGGTTAATGAAACACTGAGCGAAAGCAATAGAATCACCCCCAGAGAGGTAAAAATCCACAACTTCTTCTGATAGTAAACCACCATCAGCACAGCAATAATTACCAGGTATAGCAGTATCATCTCTTTTGTGAAAACACTGGTTATACTAAGTACCGAATGTGGCAGGCTTTCAATAAAACCAACCGAATAATTCAGAATGAACAGCAGGTAATTTGTAAGCATTCCCAGAAAATTGCTGATTACCGGAACTGCAGATGTCACAAGTACCGAAACGCCCGCATAAATGGCAAGAAACGATAAGGGGATTGCGACAAGGTTAGCCGGAATAAAGTATGCAGGAAACTGATGAAAATAGAGGGTTGTAAGAGGCACCGTTGCTATTTGTGCTGCCAGCGAAACAGCAATCAGCCCCCAGATTTGCCCGGCTATTTTGTTTTTAGGATTGAAAAGATCGGCAATGGGCTTGTTTATAAATACAATACCTACAATGGCCATGTACGAAAGCTGAAATCCGATATTGCTGATCATTAGTGGATCGATGATCAGCAGGATAAAGGCCGATACTGCAAGAGAGTTTATGATGTGCACATAACGCTTGCTGGCATTACCAATCGAAATAAATGTAAACATAGCTGCTGAACGCATAACCGGAGGCGACATGCCGGTTAATAGGGCATATGCCCAGATGGTGAGCAGGATCAAGGCTGTTTTCAGATAGAGCTGACCTCCTTTTTTCTTCATAAATCCAAGGAGGAAATTAATGATTATATAAATAACCCCCACATGCAGACCCGACACACTCAATATATGAGTAACACCCGATCCTGAGTAAGCCTGGCGGGTTTCGTTATCGAGCATATCATTCTGCCCGAGTAATAAAGCCGCAGCTACAGCAAATTCCTGCCCCTTGAGACCGTTGTGATTCAGGATATCAACAAATTTTTTCGAAATTTTGTGCGCAGTACGGTATAAGTTAAACCCTTCCGGTTTTTTAAGTGTCTTCCACGAGAAGTTGTTTATATATACCTGGTGATAAACATTATTGGTGGCCATATATTTGCGATAGTCAAAAGCACCAGGGTTTGCAGGCGGGCCGATTTCCTGCACCAGACCAGAGAATACAATTATACTGCCTTCAACAGGCGGAGTATTGGTGGAATCCTTTGCTAAATAGGTCAGTATTCGTCCATCAACGTCAATAAGACTATTGTTTTTCCAGATTTTTTTTACCTGAAGAATAGTTTTGAAACTATGCTCTTTCTCCTGAACAGGTTCAATGACGGCGGCAATGAAAGTGCCCTGTTTTTGAAGACTGTAAAAATGGGATTTCCACAGTATCTCTTTATGGAGTATAACCATGTTATAGCCGGTGACATAAAAGAATAAACTCACCACTAATCCGAAAAACCATTGTTTAATAAAGCTTTTTGTTTTGGCAGGGATAAGTGCCGCACAAAGACTCAGCAGTAATAGGCTTATCCAGATTATAAGAGGAGTTCCGGAATCAGCATCAAAAGAAATACACACAACAATTCCTGCCATATATGGAAGCAATATTCTCACCATAGGAAAAAGGTGCCGGTATTGCATGCTGTAAAGTCTTTTATCCAAAGTTAAGGATATTCTTAAAAAAACCAGAGCTTGACACTTAAAAAAAATATCGGGAATCAGCACGAAAAAAAGCCGGAACCCAATTTTGGGTTCCGGCTTTGCATATATAGAATTTTTATTGCAGAGGTTACTTGCAATACTCTTTTAGCATATCAGCTGATCTTTTGTTGCCAAGCGACTGTGCTTTCTGCCAGTCGTTGCAGGCATTTTTATTGCCCGAAAAATGGTATGCAGCACCCCTGTTATAATAGGCATCCGAATTTTCGGGATCCAGTGCAATGGCTGCAGTATAGTCAGTAATGGCTGATGGATAATCTTTCAGCATCACGTAGCAATTCCCCCTGTTCATGAAACTCATCACTTTTTTAGGGTCAAGTTCAATGCATTTCGAAAATGAAGCCAATGCTTCTTTGTATTGTCCGAGGGCAGCTTCGGATGTACCTTTGTTATAATAGGCTGTGGCATAATCGGGGTTTGCTGCGATGGCAGCTTTATAATCTTCGATAGCTTCGGCATGTTTTCCACTAACTTCCCTGGTTACCCCGCGGTAATTTAACGCATCAGGAAAATCAGCTTTCAGAGAAACAGCTTTGTCGAAGTCGGTAAATGCTTTGTCAGGATTTCCCTGGTCGTAGAAAAGTTTGCCACGGTAATAATAAAACATAGGGTTAGTGGGCTGATTTTCGATGGCAAGATTCAGATTGGGTAGTGCATTCTGGGGTTCTTTGAGTTCGATCAGGGCCTTGGCTTTATAGAAATAGGCATTGAAGTTTTTAACATTTTTCACGATACAACGATCAAAATCCACAATGGCGCCTCTTAAATCTCCTTTTTGGGCCTTGGTTAACCCATCGAGCAGTTCCTGCGGACGGAATGGGTTCCCGAAACTCAGCGGACTGATTTTTGATTTTCCCTGTGTTTTGGTTAAATTTTTACTTGTGGAATCATTTTTGGTTAGAGCATCAGGCGTAAAAGTCTTGGCAGCTTGATCCCAGCTGCTATCAGCCAGGGCACCATGATTCACGTTTGTGTCAGGGTTCTGTATGCTTGACGAATCTATCAGCAGGCTGTCAGCCGGCATTGTGTTGTTATTGGTGCCGTTCTTACAGGACGTAAAGCCCAGTGATGCAGCGAGGAGTGAAATTACAAGCGTAAGTAGAATATTCTTTGTCATAGACACTTTGTTGTATTATGTTAATTTTAATTTTTCAACCATAATAGCAGCTGCTCTGTCGGAAGCTCCCGGAGGGCCTACACGAACCAGCAGTTCCTTGTAATCATTCAGCATCTTGGTTCGTACTTCGCCATCGGGTAAAAGTGGCGCCAGTTCCCGGCTAAGTGTATCAGAAGTAAATTTGAACTGAATAAGTTCAGCCACAGCCTTTCGGTCCAGGATGAGGTTAACGAGTGAGATGTATTTTACATGCACTACAAGCCAGGCAATCAAGGCTGTAATAAAGCTAAAGCGATAACATACAACCTGAGGTACTCCCAGCATAGCTGTTTCGAGGGTTACAGTACCTGACTTTACCGCTGCTGCGCGCGAAACCCTCAAAAGGTCATATGTCTGTCCAAAAATCACTTTTACCGGATAGTTCTTTGTGAGCTTAGCATAGAATTTCTCGCTAAGTGTGGGTACACCAGCTATCACAAACTGGTAATCCTTGAAGCGGCCTGTTATTCCGAGCATAAAAGGCAAAATACGCTGTAACTCCTGCTTTCGACTTCCGGGAATAAGTGCAATGATAGGTTTGTCATTTAACTGATGAGCTTTCCGGAAGGCTGCCTCGTCAATTTTGGCATTCAAATCCATGGAATCCGGCATAGGATGCCCTGTATATTCAACATGATATCCATACCCCGCATGAAATTCTTTTTCAAAAGGAAGAATCACAAAGGCAAGATCTGTATCATGGTGTACTTTGTGGATGCGGCGCTTTTTCCAGGCCCACACCTGCGGCGAAATGTAATAAAATACTTTATACCCTTTGGCTTTTGCGAATTTTGCAATCCGCATATTAAAGCCCGGATAATCAACCAGGATAACGGCATCAGGATTCCATTCCGTAATATCTTCCTTGCAAAACCGTATGTTGTGGAAAATAGTCCTGATATTAAATAAAACCTCCTGGAACCCCATAAATGCAAGTTCGCGGTAATGTTTAACAATTGCACCTCCGGTCGCCTCCATTAGGGCACCTCCCCAGCAACGGAATTCAGCAAGCGGGTCGCGGGCTTTTATTCCACGCATAAGCTTCGAGGCATGCAAATCGCCTGATGCTTCACCTGCTATAATATAGTACTTCATGGTGTTAACTTAAGGGGTGTCAAAACGGGATGACAAAATTACTATTCTTCAGAAATAAGAAAAACAGCAGAATCATAAGTACTGTTGCCATCATCAGCGCCTTGCCGGTTTTCATGAACTTAAGGTTTAACAAATAATACCTCATGATCACAAGGTTTACTGCCATTCCCAGGAGTAACATGTTTATATCTTTTACTCCTTCTAATGCATGTAGATTTTTTTGTAAAAGGCGCAGTAATAATGCAAATACAACAGTTGCGGGCAAAGGGATAATCACAGCCAGGAGTATACCCAGCGATACATTATCGTTATTTAAACATTTCTTTATCGCCATAATCAGATTTTCAGGCTTCGAGTTCCCATTTTTTTATTGAGTCAATCATATGATGTGCTGTAAGATCTATTTGTATCGGCACAATACTTACATAATTATTGCTGATAGCCCAGTGATCATTATCTTCACCCTTATCCAGGTTAACAAAGTCGCCTCTGAGCCAGTAATAATCGCGCTTATGAGGATCCTTGCGTTCATCGAAATTTTCGTCCCAGAAAGCTTTCGCCTGCCGTGTGACTTTAATTCCTTTTATAGGGCTTCCATTGCGTGAAGGTATGTTTACGTTGAGACAAATACCGTCAGGCAATCCGTTTTTCAGCACATTTGCCGCAACTGAAGTAATTATTTTTGCACAATGGCTGAAATCAGCAGCATGTGAATAATCATTCAGTGAGAAGCCAATGGCAGGGATGTTTTCCATGGCGCCTTCTATTACAGCAGCCATAGTTCCCGAATAGAGTACATTAATGGATGCATTGCTTCCATGATTAATACCGGAGACAATCATATCGGGTTTGCCGCGCAGGATCACCTTTTCGCCAAGTTTAATACAGTCGGCGGGGGTTCCGTTGCAACTGTATTCACGGTAGCCGGGCTGCTCGTCAAGCATATGCAGCCGCAAGGGTACCTGTATGGTAACTGCATGTCCCATGGCCGATTGCGGTTTATCGGGGGCTACAACAAGTACATCACCCAGAGGGCGAATGGTTTCAATCAGGAAACGAATCCCGGGAGCATGCACACCATCGTCATTGGTGATCAGTATCAGTGGTTTTTTCATATTCGGTGAAAGAGGAATTCTTTGTGTTAGATAGTAGGTTCAGTACCTGATTCATTGGTGTTCTTATGTCCTGCAATGGTTGTAACGCCTGCCGAAACAACAAATTTCATTACTTCGGTGGAGTTGGTGTTGAGTAGGGTTATGTTTGCAACCGGGATAATAAACAGGCTTCCCGAAAAAGTATAGGAAAAGGGCATATAAACAGCAACTTTGCCAGTTTCGATTCCCAGTGCTGACAAATCGCGCTGGGTAATAAATCCAATCTTCTCCAGATCCGAATCCTTGCTGATTTTAACGAGCACCGGTTCGGTGAATTTTTTCTCCTTGCCGACAAAAGCCGACATAAAGTCTTTGATGGATGTATATATGATTTTTACCAGGGGAGCCTGACTGATAAACTTGTCGACAGAGTTCAAAATAGGCTTTATCAGGATTGAACTTCCCAGCAGTCCAATTAGTGTGATAAAGGTTGCAATAATAATAATACCGAGACCGGGTATCTTGAAGCCTATCAGATCGGTCAGATACTGTATTAGCAAGCCGTCAATAAACTCAAACGAAACTATAATGGCGTAAATGGTAATGGCTACAGGCGACAAAAGCAACAGCCCTTGCAGAAAGTAACGAATAAGCTTGTTCATATTGTAAGATTGAATTGCAAAATTAGTCAATAATTCGCTGCAAAAGGCATTAAGGTGCAAGGCTGATCAACTGAATACCTGTTGATCGGATTGCCAGGATAAAAATCTTTGCTGGAGCGCCTTACGATACCTGATGGCGATAAATTCCCATTAAATCTCTGTCACCTTTTGATTTCAGCGAGTTTATGATATTTGCCTTTCGCTCTAAATTTTTTCCTTTGGCGAATTCTTCACATACTTCTCCAGCCACTGATCGGTTTCCCAAAGCATATGCAGTATATTCTCTTTTGCTGAATACCCATGACTTTCGAATGGAAGGGAAACATAGCGCACTGTTCCGCCCAGTCCTTTAATAGCACTGAACAGGCGTTCGCTCTGCAGAGGGAAAGTGCCGGAATTGTTATCCGAATCTCCGTGAATAAGCAGGAGCGGGGCTTTTATTTTATCAGCATGGCTGAAAGGACTCATATTGTTATACACATCAGGAGCCTCCCAGTACGTGCGTTCCTCTCCCTGGAAACCAAAAGGCGTTAATGTGCGATTATAGGCTCCGCTCCGTGCAATTCCGGCTTTAAATAAATTGGTGTGAGCCAGTAGATTAACGCACATAAATGCGCCATAGCTGTGCCCGCCGACAGCAACCCGTGTGCTGTCACCAACCCCCATGGCTGCCAGTTTTTGTATAGCCGCATGTGCATTCAGGTAGAGCTGTGGTATGAAATTATCGTTGGGCTCATTGCCATTTTCGCCTACTACCGGCATCTCGGCCTGATCGAGCACAGCATAACCCTGTGTAACCCAAAGCACCGGTGATCCGTAATAAGGCCGGGTGAAAGTGTTTCTCGACCCCCTTACTTGTGAGGCATCTGCAGCTGATTTGTATTCAATAGGATAGGCCCAGATCAATACAGGTAAGGTGCCGTCGCGCTCAGGGTTATATCCTGTTGGAAGATACAGATCTCCTGAAAGGTTTATGCCATCATCACGCTTATATGTTATTTTTTGCCTGCTCACCCCTTCGAGAAGCGAATAGGGGCTTGTAAAAGTAGTTAAGGCTTGAATTACGGGTTCATCCTTCACTGTGGTATGCACGAAGTAATTTGTTATCTCTTTCTGGCTTTCGCGGGCAGTTATAAATGTTAAACTTTGCGGATCCGTCATTTTTACCAGGTACTCGTAATATGGGGCCTCGCATCTCCATAATACTCTTGTTTCTCCGTTTGTAATATCGAAAGCCTGGATAAGCGGCATATCCCCTGCATCAGAAGCTCCACCGGCACTCATTATAAGTTCCTTCCCGTTTATAATGATCAGAGTCTGTCTGCCGAATTCATTTTTTTGTGTAAGAGGGTTGCCAATATCAGAGTATGCATCGTCCGAACTTCGTGAAAAAACGCAGGCCGTCATCCCGGTAGCAGGATTGTAGTGGTTCATCTGAAATTTGCGGGTCGCATATGATTCCTCGTAAAATACAGCGGTTGTAGAGTCCCCCCATATTACACCCTGAAAACGCATTTTGGTTTTAAACAATACATCCTCAGGTGCATCTTTACCGGATAAATCGATTCTGAAAGCTACCAGGGCATCGCGCCACTCCGATTCCGATTTTCCATGACCCCCGTCCAACGCTTTTATATAGGTTACAGTGGCCGGCTCATCATTACGCCATGCAAATCCTCTCGGGAAATCAGGCGCGTCGTCGAAACCGATAGGAACACCCTCTGAAGATGGATTGACTGCTATTGTATTTATCACATTGCCCTCCAGATCAGTAACCGTAACCGTATGTGGAAACCCATTTACAGGAACCGTATACGAAAAAGGCTTATCAATGGTTTGAAGCAGTAGGAACTGTTTATCAGGCGAAACCGAGAAATGCCTATAGATAGATGGTACTCCAATTTTCAACTCACGGGTATCATCGTGTAATATTAACTGCGATTTGGTATAATGTTCAAACAGAGCTTCATCGTAGACGGATTTTATGAGATCCTGGTAAGTACGGGCAGCAGTCTTAATGCCCAGGCTTTCCTGTATAACAGGACCTTTGGGCGCAAGTGGCATGCCTTGAAGAACCGCATCGGGAATAATTGCCTTATATATCAAGCGTGTATCATCAACCCAGCAATATGCACCCCCTAAAACTATACTGAGCGGTATTTTATTGATTTTAGTCGCTGTATGACTTGCTATGTCAATACTGTAAAGATCAGCCCTGTCGGTTTTCAGGTTTACAAACCCAATGCGATTCTGCGACGGATTCCATTGTATATTGGTAGCACGCATGTTTTCCGGTAGACCTTTAATTTCAAATTCCTTCAATGTATTCAGGTCTTTCAGTCTCATTCCGGCCAATGTGATCATGCGGCTTTGTGCAAAATTATTAGGGTTGATCCTGATTCCTGCAATGCGCAATTCTGGCTCAGCCAGTTCAGCAACTGTAGGGAAAGTGTCGCGTTCGAGCAGAAGCATCCACTCTCCACAATCGTCAACACTGGCCATGGGCACAGGCTTTGCCATGATAAGGTCATAGATCTCGCTGGGTGGCTGTCGGTATGTGCTTTCGTCAGGAATTGTATGTTTCATAGGTGGAATAAGTGCTGGAAAAGTTAATATTGAGTGAGCCGCTGATGGATATGTTTTAATGCCCTGATTCTGGCCTAAATTTCAATCTTGACCATAAGTAAGAAATAGATACAGTTTAGTTTCTAAAATTTGTCCGATTCGAAAGTTTGTTATTCTTCATTACTCCCGGCAATGAACCTGGTTAATTGTTCGTAAAACAGCTGTACCGGGAATCCCATTACGTTGTAATAACAGCCTTCAATGCCGGTAACGCCTATATATCCGATCCAATCCTGAATGCCATACGAACCGGCTTTATCATAAGGTTTATGATGCGAAACATAGTATTCAATTTCATCCAAACCCAATTCTCTGAAAGTGACCAGCGTATGCGAATGGAATACAACTTTCCGTGTTGAGGATTTAAGGCAGATGCCTGAATAAACCGAATGCTGCTTCCCCGAAAGCTGAGTTAGCATTTCGATGGCTTCGGCTCTTCCTGCAGGTTTGCCAATATATTTTCCGTCGAGCCAAACAATAGTGTCAGCTGTTACAAGTATGGAATCGGCAGGCATGTGCTCTGAATTGTAAGCATCAGCTTTCAGTTCACAAAGATACCTCGCAATGTCGGCGCCCTGAAGATGCGACGGGTAAACTTCTTCCACGTCAATTTCAACCAGGCTGTAATGAAGCCCTAATGCTTTCAATAACTCCTGCCTTCGTGGCGACTTCGACCCTAATAGTAAGTTGTAATGCCTGAGAATTTCCTGTTTCATTTATATATGTCTGTATGCAATGAATTTCGTATTTCTAATAATTTATTCTTACTTATCAGGGTTTCTTTCGAAGAATATATTTGCATCCATTCCGCTTTTAGAATGGGTTGCCGAAGTAATGCAGATCGAAAATCAAAACTGGCTGGCGATTATGGTAGCGATTCCTCCGAGCATAATCCACTTAATAAGGCTGCTCATTTTATGATAATCTGACTTCATATGGGCTTTCTTCACTGCTGCCATAAAATAGATTAACGGTATTTCGACACTTATAAAAAGCCATGCAACAGCAACAATCCTTGAAAATTGCAGCAGGTAGATCTGGGCTATTACAAGTAAAAGAAACGTCAAAACAGTTAAAAAGAGGATAAATGTTTTTGTGAAAGGAATGCCTTTAACTATTGGAAGGGAACGGCATTCTATCAGCTTGTCGCCCTCAATATCTTCGGCGTCTTTAACAATTTCACGCATCAGGCTCAGCAGGAATGCAAAAATACTGATTGCTGCCACAATGCCGGAAATAATTTTTGAAGGCTCACCTGTAATTTGCAGACTCTGTTTTTCGATCAGCCAGGCCAGTACAATGGTTCCGGCCGACATACAGGCTACTGCAATATTTCCCCACATGAAACTCCTTTTTAGCTGAATAGCATACCACCAGGCCACAGTCAGGGCGAGAGTGAGGAGAGCAGCAGGTACCCAGCTTCTTAATGCAAATGTGAGCCAGAATGCAAGTACTGTTGAGAGGAGACTCAGCAAAATAGCAGTTGCTAAAGCGGAACCTGCGCTTATATGTTTGCCAATATATTGCTTTAATGGTTTGTTGACCCGGTCGGTAACAATATCAAAATAATCATTGCTTATGTATCCGGCAGCTGCAATTAAAAGGGTTGCTGCCACCATCATGGTGAAATACAAACTGTTCAATGCAGGTTCAATAGAATATGCGGTATATACAGGTTGAAAAACCAGATAGCGCAGCAGGAAAAAGGTAAAGGCTATAATAAGTAGGTTGGGCACCCTGAGCATGTTAATGAGTGTGCGCATCGATATAATTTCGTGAATAGTAACTAATTAATGGATTGTAAAGGTTCAAGCGCAAATCAGATCGTATACAAGCGATTAAACCGGTTTAACTTTAATGTCAAAATAAAGAACTCTATAAGGGATGAAAGTTTTTTCTGATTAATTTTTCTGAATCTGTCCGCAATATCAATCTGTGAGCAAGGAAATTAAAAGTATTAGGCTATTGATTATAAAAGCCAAACCGAATATGCTTTTCTTCAAATTTCACCAGTGATACGCATCATCATTCATCCATTTTCCCTGAACTTTCAGCACCTGTTCAATAATGTCGCGAACACAA
>CAIJPI010000136.1 GCA_903822525.1 uncultured Bacteroidales bacterium
AGAGGTACTTGGCACACAGTTTAATGTAAATACCCTGACCTCAGCAGGAAATATGGAAGTGGTACTCACCAGCGGCAAAGTATCCGTTTATTACAAAGAAAATCCAAAAGAAAATGTTTTGCTGTTACCGGGTGAAAAGGCCGAGCTAAAGCCTGAGCAGAAACAAATCAGCAAATCGGCCAATACCGATCCGAATTATATGGCATGGAAAACCAGGATACTGGTATTCGATAATGAAACGCTTGCACAGGTAGCCAATACGCTTCAGAATGTATATCAGATACCTGTAAGGCTTTCGGATCCGCAACTGTCGGGCTGCCGGGTTACGGCAACATTCAGTAATCAGTCGCTACAGTCGGTTTTGCAGGTTATTAAAGAAACCCTCGATCTGCAGGTAAGGCAGAATGGAAAGACAGTTGAACTCATCGGAACAAAATGCAGGTAGCCATAACGGCAGCCTGCACTTTTCTGTACTTACCTGACACGTTCCGGTATAAAAACGACCTATCAACAAACCACATTCTATACGTGAAAATCAAATTGTACCTTTGGTGGCCTTTAAAAAGGGCAGCAATTAAATTACCTCTGATTTGAACTGCAGAAATTCCATATTCCGGGTACTGTTTACTTGTCTGCTTCTGATAGTGGAGACTACAGTCTTTTCGCAAAATCTGGATAAAAAAATCACGCTCGAAGCCAGTAATCAACCTCTTGGTGAAGTGATACGGCTGATCAGCACAAAAGGGAACATCCTGTTTTCGTACAATCCGCAATCGATTCCTCTCGATAATAAAATTACCGTCATCGCCCGGAATACTTCTCTTTCGGTGATTTTCGATAAGGTATTTACTGCCAATGGAATTGACTATATAATCTCGGAAAAACAGGTTATTTTAAAACTTCACGAAAAAGCGGCTCCTGAAAAACCGGTTGTACAGGTTGTACAGCCCAGGAAATTTGTCATAAGCGGTTTTATAAGGGATAAAAGCACCGGCGAAGCCATTATTGGCGCCAACGTTTACGATATCGCATCCCGGCAGGGCACCACTTCCAACAACTATGGTTTTTATTCCTTGTCGTTGCCAAAAGGCATATACAATCTTACTGTTTCGTTTATCGGATATACCCCGGTTGAACGGCAGCTTGCGCTGGACAAGAATTCAGAAACTAACGTTGAACTGGAAATTTCGGCTGTGCATATGAAAACGGTCGAAATTACAGCTGATCCTGAAAAGGAAATCATACGCATCAACCAATCGGGAGAACTGCGCCTTTCGCCTGCAGCACTGAAACAGATTCCCGGCTTTGCCGGCAACATCGATGTACTGAAGTCGCTGCAGAATGTACCCGGAATAGTTACTTTCGGCGATGGCTCTTCCTTTTATTATGTGCGTGGAGGCAACAGCGACCAGAATCTGCTGCTGATTGACGAAGCCCCCATCTATAATCCTTCGCATCTTTTTGGATTCTTTTCGGCACTGGCTCCCGATGCTATAAAAGATGTAATGGTGTACAAAGGCGATTTTCCTGCCAACTATGGAGGCAGGCTTTCGTCGGTTGTTGATGTTCGCGCCAGGGAAGGCAACCTTAAGCATATGGGGTTTTCAGGAAATATTGGACCTTATACCTCCGACCTAACACTTGAAGGTCCTATACTTAAAGATAAAAGCTCTTTTCTTATTTCGGGTCGAAAATCGAACCTGAACTGGATGAATCTTACCCATGGCGATCAGCGGACGTACAAATTCAATTTCTATGATTTCAATGCTAAATTCAATGTTTTACTAAATAAAAACAACCGTCTTTACCTTACAACTTTTACAGGCAATGATGTTTTTGAAAGGTATAACAACCTGAATGCAAATACTTTCGGAATCAGCTGGAAGAATGTGGCAGGCACTTTGCGGTGGAATCATACTTTCAACAGCCGGATTTTCTCCAATACTACTGCCTATATCAGCCGTTATAACTATTACCTTGATATTTCGAAGGAACTTAAAAACTACTGGAATTCGTCCATTACCAATGCAACGCTGAAAACTGATTTCTTGTGGTATCCGAATCCAAAGAATACGGTAAAAGCCGGTCTGGAGTTCAGCTCACATCAAAGCAACCCGGGAAACATGCATTATTCCGATTCGGAAATACAATCGAACCTGCCACATATAGCTGAGTACCAATCTACTGAATTTGTTCTGTATGCTGGAAATGAGCAGCAAATAGGGAGTAAATTATATGCACGTTATGGCCTCCGGCTTATTAACTGGAATGACCTTGGTGCAACTTCCGTTTATTATTTTGATGCCAATTATAAGGTAATCGACACCATAGCCGTAGCAAAGAATACCATTTACAAAAGCTTTCTGAACTTTGAACCCCGCATCAACCTGAAATATCAGCTGGGCGAAAATTCTGCACTTCAAGCCAATTACAGCCATAACGTACAACACCAGCAGGTACTGAGCAATTCAACAAGTCCCTTCACTTCGCTCGAAGTATGGGCTCCCAGTGGTCCTAATATCAGGCCACAACAGTCGGATCAGTTTTCGCTGGGCTATTTCAGCAAGGTTTTTCACCGGCTTCTGGAATTCTCGGCAGAGGCTTATTACAAACGACTTTATAACCAGATCGACTATAAGGACCATGCCAATATGCTTTTTAACCCGCTTATCGAAGGGGAACTGCGTTTCGGCAATGGCTGGTCCTATGGTTTCGAGACCTTAGTACGAAAAAGCAAAGGGAAATTCACCGGTTGGATCAGTTATGCCTATTCACGAACAGTAAAACAGATCACCGACGTAAATAATGGCAATGCTTTCCCTGCTGCTTACGACAGGCCCCACAACATCAGCATTACTCTCGCCTATGCAACAGGCAGGCACTGGAGTTTTTCATCACACTGGATGTATCTTACAGGTTCTCCGTTTACTTCCCCGACAGGGTTTTATTATGTAAACGGATACAGCATTCCGGTATACGGCGAAAAGCATAACGACAGGTATCCCGATTATCACCGCATGGATATTTCGGCCTCATTTGCCCTGAGCAAGCCGGATAAGCGCTTTCAACACAACCTGATATTCACTGTTTACAATGCATATGGACGGCATAATCCGTTTTCGGTCAACTTTAATAAAATAATGGACGATAACGGGAACATTCTGGTACCGGCAAACCTTCAGGGAGATACAGAGTTGATTCCAACCTCCATTTCGGTAGCCGGTGCCATTCCGTCGTTAAACTATACATTCCGTTTCTGATGCAAAAGCTGTTAACATACCTTCTGCTGATCCTGCTGCTTACATCCTGTGAGGAGCAGACAGACTGGAATTTACAGCCGGGAACCAACGACTTTATCATAGTCGACGGGATTATTACCAACGAGCTGAAAGTGCAGTCTATTATCCTGTCGAAGCCGGTGGCCTACCTCAACGAACAGCCTCAACCGGTGAACAACGCGACAATATTGGTTTCGTCGAACCAGCTGTCGTATACTTTTCATGAAGACGCCCTGCACCCGGGCACGTATTTGTCGGATAAGGCTTTTGCCGGCCTTAAAAACAGGACTTATACCTTACTTATCACCTCAGGCAGTAAAGTATACTCTTCGAAAGCCGTATTGGCAGCAGCTGTTGAATTTGTTTTTCTCCGGTATCTGAAAAATGAAAATGAAAAAAAATACCGCATCATCTGGGTAGCAAATGCCTTTCATCCTGAAAGGCCAGCCATGTACGAAATACAGCTCGACTGGTCGGTTGCGCCGGGGTATGAAAATGTAAATCCTGACTCCTGTAAGGCAAAACTGTTCTATTATACGCTGCCAACGCTGGATGTAAGCGAAATATTTGCACCCAACCTCGAGAAACTGACATTCCCTCCGGGTACAGTTATTACCGAACGAAAATATGCTTTAACGGATGAGCATGCTGCGTTTATACGCGCCGTGCTGCTTGAAAATACGTGGCAGGGCGGTTTTTTCAATACGGCTTCAGCCAATATTCCGACTAATATCAGCGAAGGGGCTAAAGGCTTTTTCGGGGCTTGCGGAGTGGTGGAGAAGTCGGAAACAGTTCATTAGTTCGCAGGTTAGGTAAGCGATGCTGAAAGACCAAACTTAAAAGGTTTTTGGCCACTCTTTCAGACTAAAATTAAACATCCCAGGTATACTATTAAATATCAAGGAGCGTTAATCCCTGAAGCCAATAAATAATGTGCATAAACAACTCCAATAAATAAATTGAAAAATAATTCAGTTCCACATCAGGGTAAAAAGAGGATTGTGTGTATAATAATTGTAAACACTAAATAACTCATTCAAAACATTTACATAAATCGAAAATCCATGAGAACAAAGAACCTGATTTCGCTTGCAGTAATGCTGGTTTCGGCCGTAGCGCTTTCATTTACATCATGCAAAAAGGATGACCTGAATAAAGGAGATGCTGACCCTTCGTCGCTGGTGCAATTATCGGCTGATGAAAATAATGTGGAAAGCATTATGAACGATGCTGAGGGAGATATTACCTCGGTGATGTCGTACAGCGGCAGTAATTTTAAATCCACAGCCTGGCTGCCCTGTAACACAAATGTTGACTCACTGGCTATAGCCAACGATACCATTACCATTTTTATTACCTACAATGGCCTCAGCTGCAACGGTACACGGAACAGGACAGGTAAAATTGAAATCAAAAAGAAAGTTGGCACACATTGGGAACAAGCCGGTGCAACCATTATTTATAAGTACATTGATTTTACGGTTACCCGCGTGGCAACCAACAAATCGGTTACCCTCAACGGAACCAAGACCTTTGAAAATGTGAATGGCGGACATCGCTGGCAGGTTGGTACCACCATCAGTTCTTATGTTGAAAAAGCAAGCGGTGTTATGCAGGCCAGTTTTGATAACGGTACAAGCCGCTCGTGGAATGTTGCCCGCCAGCTCACTTATACAGGCACTCCCGGGCAAATTGTACTCAGTATAGATGGATTTGGCTCAGCCGGCGAATTTCAGAACCTGGTAGTCTGGGGTACCAACAGGCAAGGTGAAGAATTCTATACCCAAATTGTACAGTCGGTAGTTTGCCGCCAGGCCTGCGACTGGGATCCGGTTTCCGGAATCAAGATTCATCAGATTCCTGCCGACAGCAAGAGCGCTACCATCACTTTTGGTTTCGACAGCAATAACCAGCCTGTAACAGGCAACGATTGCCCAACCCGCTATCGTATCGACTGGCAGAAAAATAACCAATCAGGTACCAGCTACCTTCCGCTTTAAATCATGATATTTTAATACTCTTACTGATTATTTCAAAAAAGCCGGCCCGAAAGGACCGGCTTTTTTGATATGAAAATGGACGGAATAAGTTCTGTTTCACCTGTCCAATATCTCATTTTCAATGAGTTTGTAAAACGGATCATTAAAAAGATTACCTTTGCCGCCATTACTGACATTCGCATTATAAGATTCGCGAACCGGGGATCAACCCTATGAATGTTGCCTTGAACCTTCCGGGCAATTAATTTGGGAATGCTTATTCCCACCTTTCAACGATATAACCTTTGCCTTGCGATATATTTCTGAGAACTTTTGTCAGTTCTCGTTTTTAAATTTCATTACTAAAATAAACTATGCAATTCGAATCATTAAACATCATTGAACCCATTTTAAAAGCTGTAAAAGAAGAAGGTTACACCATCCCAACACCCATACAGGCCGAATCAATCCCCATCATCTTACGCGGCTCCGACTTATTAGGCAGCGCACAAACAGGAACAGGAAAAACAGCAGCTTTTGCCATTCCCATCCTCCAACTACTAAGTTTAAACAAAGTTTTCGACAGAAAAAGAAAGATCAGGAGTCTGATTGTTACGCCAACTCGCGAGCTTGCCATTCAGATCGGGGAAAGCTTCAACGCTTACGGGCGGCATACCGGCTTAACCAATACCGTCATTTTCGGAGGTGTAAACCAAAACCCACAAACAGCAACTTTACTTCGCGGTGTCGACATTGTAATTGCCACACCAGGTCGCCTGCTTGATTTGCTGAACCAGGGATTTCTGAATTTACGCGATGTCGAAATTCTTGTTCTGGATGAAGCCGACCGCATGCTCGATATGGGTTTTATCCATGATGTAAAAAAAATACTGGCACTTGTACCGGTAAAAAAACAATCTCTTTTCTTTTCGGCCACCATGCCACCCGAAATTGTAAAACTTGCCGCTACCATTTTGCATAACCCTGCAAGGGTTTCGGTTACTCCTGTTTCGTCAACAGTAGATATTATCAAACAATATGTATATTTTGTCGATAAAGGCAACAAAAACGCACTTCTGGTCGATATTCTGAAAGATCAGGACATCAAAACCGCACTTGTATTTACACGCACCAAGCATGGCGCCGACAAAGTTGTAAAAATCCTGCTGAAACACAATATCAGCGCCGAGGCCATTCACGGCAACAAAGCACAGAATGCCCGCCAGCGTGCGTTGTCCAATTTCAAGGCACAAACCACCCGTGTTTTGGTGGCAACCGATATTGCCGCCCGCGGTATTGATGTTGACGACCTGGAATATGTGATTAATTTTGAAATGTCGAATATTGCCGAAACCTATGTTCACCGTATAGGGCGAACCGGAAGGGCTGGAGCCAAAGGAACCGCATACTCATTTTGCGATGCCGAAGAGAAGGAATACCTGCGCGATATCGAAAAACTGATTTCAAAAAGAATTCCTGTCATCGATAAGCATCCATACCCGTTAATGGACCACAACCCGGTAAAAGCACCCAAACAGCAGGGCCGAGGAAATGGCGGCCACCCATCGCCTAAGCCGGCTGCAAAAAGCAGCGCAAAAAGATGGTTCGGGAGATAAAACACTGATAATTTCTTACTATTGTCCTTAAAAAAGCTCTGGAGCGTTCGCTTCAGGGCTTTTTTGTTCTGACGAGTCGGCATGCACAACTCCTGCTGTTATTGCTCACAAATTCTAATTCCCTCAGACTCCTGCGCACCTCAAAATCAACATATTTATTTATTTTTCATAAAGAATTCTTTTGCCTGAGTGACCTTCCGAATTGAATTGTTCGTCAGTCAAACTTAATGCTTCATTATTATGTACTTTTGCTCTGGCTAAGCATATAATTTTTGTGCACCACAAAGGGGTACATCTTAATCCGCTTTACTTTGGTGTAAATCATATGACTTCCAGATAAGTTGTATATTTCAGATCTCTTTCCGGAAAGCTGCAGGATTAATCAGGAAAGAAAAAAGATTTAAAAAAGCACAAATCAGATTATTTAAAAATAACTTTTATGGCAACTTCTGAACTCATTTCCGGACGTGAAATAGTAGGCACTCCTTCTGATACCAGGTCTGCTTTCTTCAAAGCTCGTTATCTCGGTTCTCCGCTGATGATGGATATTGAGTATATAAAACATCTCACTGCCTCGCATAAACTCACCGAAGGCATGGAGGTTCTCGAGCGTCGGGCTACCGACCATGCATATGCACTTTCGAAAATGACGGCTGTTATTCATGAAAATGATTTGCTGGCAGGCAATAAAACCAGGTTTATCAGAGGTGCTATACCGTATGTTAACTACGCCGCTGATCCTTTCCTGAAAGAAATGCGGAAAGAAGAGCAGGATGCACAATCGAAATATGCCGAACAAGGCGAAGGTGGAGGAATTAAAAATTCCAGGGCAGAAGCCGCACTGAATGGTTTTAGACTGGTATCCGAAAAATTCCTGCTTTCGGCCGAAGATTACGGGCAGTTTGAAGAAATATGTGAGTACTGGGAAGATAAATGCTTTATGGAGCAGGGTAACCGTCTTTGGAAAACCCAATTCGGGAATGCAGCGTTTATTGAAAACGGGTGGAAAATCGGTCTGTATTCTGCTCCCCACGAACCTTGCCCCGAGGGACGCCTGATACTGGATTTTGAAACGGCTCTGGCAAAAGGATACCTCACCATTATCCGCGAAACAGAAGAAAAAATTCATTCATTCCAGCCTGAAAACATTGCTGACAGCGAAAAAATTCATTTCTGGAAAGCATCTATTACCGTCCTTCACGGCGCCATTGCTTTAGTTGAAAGCTATGCTGCACAGGCCGAAACCCTTGCTAAAACAGAAATCAACCCATTGCGAAAAGAGGAACTCCTGCAAATGGCTGAGGTTTGCAGGCACGTGCCAATGGAAAGTCCGCGCAATTTCCGGGAGGCTATTCAGTCCTTCTGGTTCACATACCTGCTGGGGCATATTGAGGGATCGCACCTGGGGTATTCGCCGGGCAGGCTCGATAAAGTCCTTTACCCCTATTATAAAAATGATCCGGATATCACCCCCGAAAAAGCAACCACACTTTTCGAAGAGATGTTCGTGAAAATGACCCAGATCGAATACATAGCCAGCCTGAGCTGGCAGGGTCTGGGACATGGGAATCTATACCAGAACCTGATTCTGGGCGGGATTGACGAAAATGGCGAAAGGTCCGACAACGAGGTTTCACTCGCTATTCTGCAGGCACAGATTAATATGCAACTCACCCAGCCGACGCTTTCGGTCTGGTGGGACGAAAAACTGGACACCGACTTCCTGATGAAAGCAGCCGAATGCGTAAAAACAGGTGTCGGCTATCCCGCATTTTTCAATCAGAATACGTATATACAGCATGAATTGAAGACCAGCGGCCTGCCCCTGGAGGTGATACGTAAAAACTGCGCCATAGGCGGATGTACCGAACCAACCCTGCAGGGAATGTCGCACGGCATAGTGCAGGCCGGCTTTGTGAATCATGGGAAAATGATCGATCTGGTGATGAACCAGGGCGTCGATCCCTTCACAGGAATCCGCATGGCCGAATCGCGCCAGCCTGCCACTTTCGAAGACGTACGAAAGTACTATATCGACATTATGCACGATGCCATCCGCAACTGGCAGCAGTACTGGAACATCGTAATGGTAGCTCACCGCAACACGGTACCTCTGGTATTTTGTTCTGTTTTTGTGAACGATTGCCTGGCAAAAGGGAAATGCATGGACGACGGAGGAGCCTTGCTCAACCAATCTATTACTACCTTGTCGTCGGGACTGGTGAATGTTGCCAATTCGCTTGCGGTTATAAAGAAACTTTGCTACGACGATACAGTATGCTCTTTTGAGGAACTCCGCTTTGCGGTGAATGAAAACTGGAAAGGCTTTGAGCCGCTCCGCAAAAAAGCACTGGCAGTTCCTCACTGGGGAAATGACGATAATTATATAGATAATATCTTTCTTGACCTCTTTGATGAATATTGCGACTGGGTTTCGGGCCAGGATAATTACCTGGGCAAACCCTATGACCCGTCGATGCTGGCAATTTCCACTCCTGTACCTTTCGGAAAAGTCTGTAATGCTTTCCCTGATGGACGAATGAAAGGAGAATCGCTTGCCGATGGCGTAACCTCGCCCTTTCCCGGAACTGATATGTTCGGACCAACGGCGGTTATCCGGTCGTCCTCTAAAGTAGATCATACGCGTATCCGAGGAGGATTGCTGAATCTTAAATTTCATCCATCAGCCCTTAAAGGTGAGAGCGGATCGAAAAATATGCTGGCACTCATTCAAACCTATTTCGAAAAACCCGGATTCCATGTGCAGTTTAATGTAGTCGATTCCAGGATGCTTCTCGATGCCCAGCTGCATCCCGAAAACTACAGGGATCTTGTAGTACGGGTAGCCGGATTTTCAGCCTACTGGGTTGAAATGAGCAAGGCTCTCCAGGATCAGGTAATTTGGCGCACGGAACACAGCTTGTAAAGAATGAACGGTACAATACTTACCATTCAGCATTATGCTGTGCACGATGGGCCTGGCATACGGACACTGGTGTTCATGAAAGGATGCCCTTTGCGTTGCTCCTGGTGCTGCAATCCTGAGTCACAATCGGCCCAGCCCCAGTTGCGCTACCTTAAATTTCACTGCAAGGCATGCCTCGAATGCGTCGAACACTGTCCGACAGCTTCTGTATCGGCATCCGACGATGGAATGCAACGCTCTTTTGATGAATGCAACATTTGCGAATCGAAAGTGTGTATCGAAAAATGCAATAACAATGCTATTACCCTATCAGGTAAAGAAATAACCGCCGACGAATTAGTTAAAGCCATAGCCCTTGACATCCCTTTTTACCGGAATTCGGGAGGAGGTGTTACTTTTTCGGGAGGGGAGCCCCTTATGCAACCCGCATTTCTGCTCGAAGTGCTGAAAGAATGTAAAACACTCGAAATACATACAGCCATCGAAACCTGTGGATGGGCCGGCAGGAAATCCCTTCAGGATATAATACCGTTTACCGACCTATTCCTTTTCGATCTGAAAATCATGGATCCTGAATTGCACCAGATTCACACTGGCATGCCGATAGGACCCATTCTCGAAAACCTTGCTTTCCTTGCATCCCAAAATGCCGATATCATTATCCGGGTGCCACTGGTACCGGGTATTACTGATACACTTCCGAATATGGAAAGTATAGCTGAAATTATGCATGCAAACGGCTTGGAACAAATCTGCCTTGAGCCGTACCACAGCCTGGGGCAGGCAAAATACGAAGAACATGGATTAAAGTATAGTCTGGAACACTTAGGACTATACAATATGCAACAAATCAATGTCTTGTGTGATTTTTTTACTTTACGCGGTTTGATTTGCGAAGTTGCTTAGGCTATAATTAAATTTTTTAGAAAAATAAAACCTCAAGGTAATGAAATACAAATACATAGCTTTGATTATCAGTTCGATGCTGCTTATTTTTACACTGTACAGCAGCTGCAAAAAAGAGGCATCCGTAAATATTATCGGGGCCTATACCCGTACCCAGACATATGGAAACATTGCCTACCAGATTAAACTGACTTTCAGCGAAAACAATGTCATGAAATGGGAACCGATTGATTCGATACCCGGGCATACTGCCACAACCCTGAATTACAATGTTGCCGGAGAAGTTATTCATATTTACGGAGATAGTGATTGTAGTACCGAAGCCTATTATTTCTTCAATCTATCCGGCGCAAACCTGAACATTACGCTTCAGACCGATGCTTGCACCCCACGTGCAACGGCTATGTGCGGGTTATGGACGCTTTTATAACAGGATATAACCTGACCTGGTAATCATCCTCAAGCACCCTTTCCTTTTGATGGACCACAACCTGGTAAAAGCACCAGGGTAGCAGTGACTTTGAAACAATTTTCCTGAAGCGTTCCATCCGATGAGATTAGACCGTAAGTAGGTACAAAGAACCGCAGAGTCAATAATTGCTTGGTTTCTTTGTGCAACTCCGCGTATACCTTTGCGGTTCTCTGCGGTTAGATTTTTCTGATTTTATGATAAAACTTGACCTGCCACGTCAGGGAATTGAGGACAAAAAACACGACAATTGATAAAATATTTTACTTATTATTAAAATATATTGATAAATAAAATGTATTGTCATATTTCTCCCTATTTTTGAATACCTGTTCCTGTACAGCCTTCTAACAAATGTTACGGTTGCTTTCAAATCAGGACATACAGCTGAAAATCCTGATTTTTATTTTCACCCCGGATATTAATCAAATGCAAAGTAAAAACTTCACAATCAGGGTAATGACCCGTGCAGATGTCGATACAGCCATTGAATGGGCTGCCCTCGAAGGATGGAATCCAGGCCTGTACGATGCTGAATGCTTCTACCAGGCCGACCCCAACGGATTCCTTATTGGATTGCTTGAAGGAGTTCCCATTGCTGCCATCTCGGCAGTGAAATACAGCGATGATTTCGGATTTCTTGGTTTTTACATGGTCAGGTCCGGATTTCGTGGAATGGGGTACGGACTACAGATCTGGAATGCGGGAATGGCTTACCTGAAAGGCTGCACCATCGGCCTCGACGGGGTAATTGCCCAACAGGAGAACTACCGGAAATCAGGGTTTAACCTGGCTTACCGGAATATACGATATCAAGGTTCCGGTGGTGGAAATTTACCGGCTGATCCCGGAATTCTTCCCTTGTCGATGGTTCCATTTGACGAATTGTGCAGGTACGACAGATTGTTTTTCCCGGCCGACAGGGCTGCATTTTTAAAGTGTTGGATCAATCAACCACAAAGTACAGCAGTGGGCAGGCTGCAAAACGGCAGGCTTTCCGGTTATGGACTTATAAGAACTTGTCGCACAGGGCACAAGGTAGGTCCTCTGTTTGCCGACACGCCTGAAATGGCAGAACAACTTTTCGCAGCCCTGAAAGCTAATGTTCCTGAAGGATCCCCGGTTTTTATTGATATTCCGGAAACTAACCCGGATGCTATCAGCCTCGTGAACCGGCATACTATGACTCCATCGTTCGAAACAGCGCGAATGTACACAGGCATTACTCCTGAATTACCTGTAGACAGGATTTTCGGAGTAACCAGTTTCGAACTGGGCTGATCCGCTAAGTGCCTATTCTGTTACCCGGTCTTAAAACAACAGTGCAATGTCCTGAACCAGGTAATTTAAAATATAAAAGGGCGATGTTAATTTGTTCGCATACCGGAGTAAAATCCTTTAACCCGAAACGACAGAAAATATTTTTTATCTGTCTAAATGTAAATTGCTCAAAATCAATAAAAAAGGAGATTCTCAACCATGGTCGATTGGATTAAAAAAAATCAATACTGGCTTTCTATTTTTCTAGGAATTGCTTTAGCACTGGCTGAATTTCTTTTTAACCCGTTTGCATTGAAGGCTGATGCTGCCAAAGCTGTGGCTGTTGCCATACTCATGATTTCATGGTGGATTACCGAAGCATTGCCAATGCCTGCTGTGGCATTGCTGCCCTTGGTTTTACATCCCTTGCTGCAACTGAGCACCATTGAAGAGGCGTCGAAGTCGTACAGCAATCCTGTGATTTTCTTATTTATGGGAGGTTTTATGATTGGCCTAGCCATTCAAAAATGGGATCTGCACAAGCGTATCGCCTTGCACATTGTGAAACGCACAGGCACCAGTGGCGACAGGATCATTTTGGGATTTATTATTGCTACTGGTTTTCTGAGCATGTGGCTCAGCAATACGGCAACCACCATGATGATGTTCCCCATTGCACTAAGCGTTATTGTGGTTATGAAGGAACATGAAAAACCCGGCCCCGGACTGTTAAATTTTTCACTGGTGCTGATGCTGGTCATTGCCTATGCCAGCAATATAGGCGGAATGGCAACCATAATCGGTACTCCGCCGAATGTTGCCTTTATAGGATTTATTGAAAAAAAATACGGGTATTCGGTTCAGTTCCTCGACTGGATGATAATTTGCACACCACTCGCCCTGCTTTTGCTGGCTGCATTATATTTTGTGCTTACAAAATGGATGTTCCCTAACCATATAAAAAGCAGCAGCGAGGCAAATACATTTATAAACAAGGAAATCAAAGCCCTTGGCAAATTATCGGTTGCTGAAAAAAGAGTACTTATTATTTTTATAATAACAGCCCTGCTTTGGATTACCAAAGATCTGATTAACGGGCTTAAGTTATTCAGGCTCGATGACAATATGATCGCTATCATGGGTGCACTGGCCTTGTTCGCCACTCCAAGCGGGACCAGGAAAGAAAACAAGCCCGTTATGGTTCTCGACTGGCACGATACCTCAAAAATGGCCTGGGGAATTTTATTGTTGTTTGGTGGTGGCATTGCCATGGCCGCATCGCTCGAAAAGGCAGGCGTTATGTCGCAAATCGGGAACTGGCTGGCCGGGTTTAGCCATTCTGGTGGTTTTACCCTGGTGCTGCTTATTGTTGTAATCTCTATTTTCCTGAGCGAACTTATGAGCAATGTGGCACAGGTAATTGTGCTGGCACCGGTTCTGGCAGCCTTAGCTGATGCCTTGCAACTCGATCCCTTATTGCTTGGGCTGCCTATGACACTTGCTGCCAGTGCAGCCGCCATGATGCCGATGGGGACTCCGCCCAATGCCATTGTATTCAGCAGCGGCTTGGTAAGGTTAAAAGATATGCTCAAAGCCGGCTTTGTTATGAATATCATCAGCATAATCGTTATTACCCTTTTCAGCTGGTTCCTGCTGCCATTGGTTATGAAAGTGCTGAATTAAGTGCAGCTTACCCTCAGGGGGTATACTGATCGTATGAAATTTTAAAACTGTCAGTCCTTTTGAATATCGAACTAGGAATAAAGATTTTTGATTTAAGAGGTATACTAATCTATAGGGTTTATACCCACTTCGTAAATCGCAAATCCTTGTTTCTTGTTCTTAAATCCATCATTTAGATAAATTTAGATAATTACTAAAAACTATACTATAAACCTGCATAATGAAAATCTTCAACCTATTTTTTCTGGTAATAACACTTGCTGTTATTACCTCCTGCACGAAGACTGAAAGTGTATCGACCACCGACCCGCTGATCCAGCAAAAACTGCAGACCATGGCCGATAAACTGCTGAGCGATTATAAAGTTAAGTGTCCTGAATATCCGGGCGGACTGGCATTAAAAGTGATCTCGAATAACGGAAGCTGGTTTGTGTCGTCAGGACTGGGAAATGGGATAACGGACCAAATTCATTTCAGGGCGGCAAGCAATACAAAACTATTTACCTCCACAGCCATATTGCTTCTTGCGCAACAGGGCAAATTGAATATCGATGCCGTAATCTCCGATATTATCCCCGGAACAGCCATCACGTATGTGCCTCTTACAGCCAGTTACCAGGTGCCTTTCCGCGATCAGATTACTATAAGACAGCTGCTGCAACACCGGGCCGGGATTTTTGATGTTACAAACGAAAATATTCCTGATACGGTTCCAACATCTGTTCCTTACAGCGGCAAGTACTACATATCCTATGTGCTGGATTCCGATTCGCAACATAATTTTACTTTCGACGAACTGGTTGGTGTGAATGCCGAATGTCATCTGAGCTATTTCAAACCCGGCGAATCATACCATTATTCGAATACAGGATACAGTATTCTGGGTAAGATTATTGAACGGGTATCGGGGCAGAGTTATCAGCAGTTCGTTATGGAACATATAGTACAGCCGATGGAAATGACAAACACCAGCTTACCGTATCTGAGCAGCGATCGCACCATCCCTGCTCCCTTTGCAAAAGGGTATACCTACACTTCAGACAATACAATCGATGTAACCGAATCGAACATGTCGGTAAATGTGGCCGAAGGAAATCTGATCACTACTCCCGGCGACCTGTCAAAATTTCTGCGTGCCCTTATTGAGGGGAATGGCGTTTTATTGCCTTTCTGGGTTAACCAGGTTCTGCTGGCACCTCCTGCCGGGAGTTCGCCTGCCGGATGGTATGGTTGCGGAATATTTTATTCGATGAACCTGGGATTTGGTCATAACGGAGCACATGAAGGATATCTCTCCCGCATGGTGACAGATCCGGATACCGGCTTCACAGCTGTAGCATTTACCAATACATGGGATCTATCAACCGAAAGTGCCATGGTTGAGCAGCTTACCTTTATAGTTGATGAAGCCTGTTACAGGGCAAAGAGTATTGTTCAGTAAACCATTCTTATTCAGAGAAATAAAACAATGCTAAAGTTCAGCCCCTTTGCTATTTATCTGGTACTGATACTCTTGTCGTGCCGATCAAAACAGGAAGTGCCGGTTTCAGGCGTGCAGGAAGGGTTTATTCAGGTCACCGGCGGAAAAGTATGGTACCGTATTGTCGGGGCTGATAAAAAAGGAATTCCGTTGCTTACCGTTCATGGCGGACCGGCTGCCCCACACGACTACTTTGAACCACTCGATGCGCTGGCAGTGGAACGCCCGGTAATTTTTTACGATCAGCTAGGGTGTGGAAATTCCGACCGGCCTTCTGATACTGCTTTGTGGAATGTGGCCAGGTTTGTTGAGGAACTGCAACAGGTTCGCACAGCCTTACATCTCGATACAGTGCATATTTTAGGGGGATCGTGGGGAACCATGCTTGCTGCCGAATATATGTTACGTAAAAACCCGGCTGGAGTTGCCAGCCTGATTTTCTCAGGGCCCTATCTAAGTTCTCCTCTATGGGAAGCTGATCAGCAGATGTGGATATCAAAGCTAACCGCTAACACCAGGGACACCATCAGGAAATATGAACAAAACGGAGACTTTTCGTCTCCTTCATACCAGGCAGCAATGATGGATTATTATAACCTTCATGTATGCCGTCTTAATCCATGGCCCGATTGCCTGAACCGGGCTTTTGGCAAAATAGGTGCAGAAGTATACAACTATATGTGGGGACCCAGCGAATTTACAGTCACAGGTACGCTCAAGCATGCTGATGTAACTGAACAGTTGGGGCTGATAAAGGTGCCGGTACTGTTTACCTGCGGCGAATTTGACGAAGCCACACCTGCCACAACCTTGTTTTACCAGAGCAAAATTCCCGGATCCGACATCTATATATTTAAGGATGCATCGCACGAGCATCTGCTTGAAAAAACAGATGAATACCTGCAGGTAGTCAGGAATTTTTTAGCAAAATGCGAAAGCAGCGAATAATCCCTGCTATGGAATACCTTGTTACGCAGAAAAACAGATATTTCAATAAACTAAAATATAACTTTAATCCTGATCGGCCATAGCACAAAGCACTATGCACACAGCACTAAGCACACAGCACCTCTAACTCAAAAAGGTTCCGTAATAGGAAAAATAACCCCTAAAAATTACCAAAACATTAATCAATATTTCCCCTTAAATATCACTATATTTGTAATAATCAGAGGATGTTATTATGGCACACAATACTTCCGAATTCAGTTCAGGCCCTTCCGATCCCAGATTTATGGAATTTATATTACGGGGCGACGATTTTTTAAATATTCAACTTTTACGGCAGGCCAAAAGCTGGTATATCAAAGCGTTGGAACTTGACCTGGGATCCGAAAGTGTAAAACACAAAATAGCCGAATGTGACAGGCTGCTGGCATTTGAGCGAAAAGTAGTGTGGATTCTGCTTGCGATAGCTTCGGGTTTGCTTTTGACTTTTTTAATGCTGAGTATGTAAATATCAGGTTGCTATGCATGCCAGTACATAACAATGGCATTTTGGCATACTGCCAGTTGGGTTTGACGGCTTTTTCTGCAAAAATTTCTTGCCCTAAAGCGGGATATTTATCCCGACTATTATTTTTAACCTGCATTCAATTTCACAAAAACCGGCATCCTGTACGAAAGGAATCTCTCCATCAATTACTCTTGCCCGGTTCAGAATAATGCATTACTTTTGCCGCCTGAACCACTGGCCTCATAGTTCAACGGATAGAATAGAAGTTTCCTAAACTTTAGATACAGGTTCGATTCCTGTTGAGGCTACAAAATAACCTGCTTAAATCACTGTATTTAAGCAGGTTGTTTTTTGTATGCTTCCTCTAAAATAATCGGTTATAAAAAGTTTATTCGCATTCTTGCGAACCGATCACTTGTATTCAACTCTATTTAGGCTGGGGTAAGTCAACAGCAGTCCAGGTTGTATAACCGGAATAATACTTATGTTTTTGAAAGGAAGAAACTCAGAAGAAAATATTATATAACAACCAGTTCTGCCGACCTTACCGTATAAACAGGCGGAACCTCCAGTCCCAGGTTCAAAGGTGAAATATCAACCCTCGAATCTTCTCTGCCTTCTTTACCTTCCAGAACGATATAGTTCTGCTCGGGATCTTCGCCAGGAAAGGGTTTCTGGAATTTGACTATCTGACCGGATTTGAAAACTGTCATGGTATAAGTGCAGAATTTACCGCGTTGCCACCGCTCTGAGGCAGCAAATATAGACAATTAACTGTTTCGAACGTATAAATTAAATACTTATTTGAGTAACTGTCAATATTTTAGCTTCAAACAGAGGCTTCCACTATTATAAATTTTGGTTCTGTTTTAGAATATTGTAGCAGGAATTGATTCTGTTATATAGTGCATTGTGCATAGTGCTATGTGCTTAGCATCATTTATTTGTATTTATCAATCCTGTAACTTGTCTGCGTTATACTCTCTGAGCACTGAGC
>CAIJPI010000137.1 GCA_903822525.1 uncultured Bacteroidales bacterium
CGACTTCGCTCAATGCGACAGGAATACAGGGTTTTAATGCTTGAAAGTAGTTTTTATCATTTTTATACAGTTACTTAATTTTGGTTTTTAAAAAGCAAAATGAAGAATTAAAATATGTTTTAGCCACGTTTTGTCTATATAGCGGGATTGTTAATCCCACAGCAAAACATTTATTTTGTACCTGATTTTTACCCACCTGTTTTATCAGTCATTTTAAATAATATGTAATACATTGACAATCTAACATATAACTAGAATAGGTAAAAGCATCACTCGACAAACAATTTGCAGTATACCGATTGTCGTTTAAGTGGTGTAAAAAGAAAACAGGATTAATCGTTTAAAAATCGAATTAAAAAGTGAAAAAGAAAAGTGGAAAACAGCGATAATTATATGATAGAATCAAGTGAAGGTCCTTATTCAGAAAACCTCAGAATAAAGGAAACCGAACGGATGTTGCAGCACCAGTTGAACCAGCAGAAATTGATTGCAGATATCTCGCAGGTATTAAATTCGGCAGGATACTACAGCAAACTCGATCAGATGCTACGAAAGCTTGGTGAGCATACAGGCGTGAGCCGGGTTTATATCTTCGAAGATTCGGAAGACGGTTTAACTACGAATAACACTTTTGAGTGGTGCAATGAAGGTATAGTACCTCAAATATCTGAATTACAGGGAATCCCTTATGATATCATTCCATCCTGGAAAAAAATTCTTATTGAAGATGGCCGGGTTTTCTCCGAAAATATCCTCGAACTTCCCGCTGATGTCCTGGCTATTCTTGAACCCCAGGGAATAAAATCTATTTTGGTTTTTCCGCTTTATGCCGAAGGCCGTTTTATTGGTTTCATAGGTTTCGACGAATGTACCCGGAACAAAGAATGGCGTTCTGATGAACTCGACTTGTTGAAACTGATTTCAAATATTCTTTCGAATGCTATCGAAAGAAGGATAATGCTTGTAAAAATTACGGAGAAACAAATCAGGCTTGAACTCGCCGTTGAAAATGCACAGGAAGGAATCTGGGACTCGAACGTAAAAACCGGTGAAACACTATATGATGATACCTGGTCAAGCATGCTGGGTTATACACCAGAAGAATTTTCAACTCATGACCTGACCTGGGAGAATTTACTGCATCCTGAGGATAAACCACTGGTTATGCAACTGATAAATGATCATTTATCGGGTAAAACAGACTTTTTCGAAAGCACGTACCGCATGCGCTGCAAATCGGGTGCATGGAAATGGATACTTGATAAAGGGAAAGTGATAACTCACGATGAGGATAATAATCCGATCCGCATGATTGGTAAACATACCGATCTGACAGAAATAAAGCTTAAAGAGGAAAAACTCCAGGCCGGATTACAGAAGGAAAAAGAACTCAACGAGCTAAAATCGAGGTTTGTATCCAATGCCTCGCATGAATTCAGGACTCCCCTGGCCTCCATTTTACTGATCAGTGATGTACTGAAAAAATACTGGAGCCAATTGGAACCCGATCAGATTGAGGCACGCATCGATAAAATAATAGATCAGATTACTCATCTGTCGAGGATTGTAGATAAAGTCTTTGAGATTTCTAAATTCCAGCAGGGTAAAACCAGCTTTGCTCCTGAAAAAATCGATATTGTCAATTTATGCAATACTATCATCGATGGATTTAGCCCAAGAGTGGAATCAAAAAACAGGATTACTTTCTATTCCCCGATGGAAGCCCTGCTTATTAACCTGGATCGCCGGCTTTTTGTACAATCTATGAACAACCTGATTTCAAATGCTTTGAAATATTCAGGTGAAGATACTTTCGTTCATGTTAAACTTTCTGTTAACAGCAAAGAAGTACAGCTGCAAATTAAGGATTCCGGAATCGGGATTCCTTTAAATGATCAGAAACATCTTTTCCAACCCTTTTTCAGAGCTAGCAATACCAAGAATATCCCTGGCAACGGCTTGGGTTTGAGTATTGCAAAAGAATCTATCACCTTGCATGGGGGAAGTATTAAAGTTTGCAGTAAACCCAATAAGGGAACAACATTTATAATTTGTTTACCTGTTGAAGGTAATAATTAATAAAGGTAAAAATGTATAAGATACTAATTATTGAAGATGATCTTACCCTTCGGACTGAAACATCAACCATACTTAAATTCGAAGGATATGAAGTTTGGGAAGCTGATAATGGGCTGAGTGGCCTAAAATTAGCGATTTCTTTACTTCCTGATCTGATTTTATGCGACATTATGATGCCCGAAATGGACGGCATTCAGGTTCTCCAGGAAATCCGGTCGACAGATTCAACCCGCCTGACTCCTTTTGTTTTCCTTTCGGCACTGGCCGAAAGAAGCAATCTGCGTCTTGGTATGGAGACCGGTGCAGACGATTATCTCACAAAACCCTTTACCCGCGATGAACTGCTTAATGCAATAACTGTAAAGCTGGAGAAATCGGCTGACATTTCCCGGAACATGGAGAAGGAAATGAAACACCTCAGAGAGAGTATCATTTCGAGGATACCACATGAAATGAATACTCCCTTGCATGGAATTCTTGGATTCAGCCGCATTATTCAGGAAGATGCTGCTAAACTTGATATTGCTGAAATCAGTAAAATGTCCAGTTATATCACTCAGTCAGGTGAAAGGCTGTTGAAACTGGTTGAGCGTTATAATTATTTTATAAAACTGCTTGCAAGCGAAAATACGCGGACAAAGGCTATCATATCGGGAACCCCTCCCGAATTTATAATGTCAAGTATACTCGCATCCGTAACAACAGATTACAACCGGCCCGACGACATTCATTTTTCATTCGAAGAAGGCGACATTAGGATTCAGGACTTCGAGTTTGAAACCATGTTCCGTGAACTGATTGATAATGCATTTAAATTTTCATTACCGGGTTCAAAAATCACTGTAAAAAGCACAAATGACAATGGATATTATTCCATCGTAATTGAAGACCATGGACGTGGTATATCACATCATAATATCAAAAAAATTGGAGCATTTCAACAGTTCGACCGCGATAAATATGAACAACAGGGTTCAGGCCTGGGGTTAATAATTTCGAAAATGATAGTGGAACTCAACAGTGGAAAATTTAATATCAGCAGCAAACAGGATGTAGGAACAATAATTACTGTGAAAATACCAATTGCCTTATAAATTATAGCAAACAGCCATAAAACAATTGTACCAATAAACTCCAAAAAAGATATGAGTTGGTAAAAAAAGATAGCATTAATAAATAACTAAAAATCGCATAAACAATGAAATCGCAATACGAAATATCAGCAAAAATAGCCATGATTGGATTGATTGGTTTGACATTTACACTACTAATCTGCATCCTGATGTAATCTAGTTCATTTAAATTTCCCATACTCTTTTTTGAATTCCAAAGCATTTAGTTAATTACAAGTACCTGATTCTGAAGAAATCAAACACTCAATGTGTTTAAAATACAACCACTACTGAATTGTTTATTTTTTACAATCTGATGAACAAACATAATGAGATTCTCCCCCTTGTCAGGTGATATCCAAATCACTTCTGGTCCAGGCATTATATATCAGTAAATTTACTTTACATTATTTTCTTCCGGTTTCAAATATTTTATTCTGAATAAATAAAGTATTTTTATTGCATTACAACTAATTCCGGGTGTTAAATCACACGTTAAACGCTGTATATCAATAATATAATTCATTCACCCCTCCTCTTTTCAAAATCAACTCTTTTTATATCGGTCCTACATCCGGCAGAAGCATTTGTTTGCTATACATATCTTTGACACATTTGTAATGTATATTTGCCGAAAAGCTGAATGTTTTAACAGAACTTTAAAGCCAGCTATTTCAAAAGTTGTAAGTATTTAACTCTATACATAAAAATAACTCGTAGGTATTCAAGCGCTCTAACAACCGGAATAACTTGCCTGAATATCAAAAAGCCACCCACTCCTCTGATAATCAGAATTCACTAATATCGTTCTAAAACAGGCTGCAAATAAAATTATCTGATTTTAAACAACAAACTCAATTTCTAATTTATACTCATAATGACTGAGAATATCAAAAAAATACTTATTGTTTGTGATTCAGTCACTGATTTTACACATTACAGCAAGGTTCTCAGCAGCGGATTGTATTCATTTTTGCATGTTAAAAATTTTCAACAGTTAGTAAATCAGCAACAAAGCCTCAACCCTGATCTGATCATTATCAATTTCCCTTGCCAGGCTTTCAACAGTCACGATGACCTGAAATATTTCTCTGACCAGGCCGTTTTTTCGCCTTTTGTAGTAATCAGTGAATTGGAAACTGCTGCACCGGCAGTGGCTTGTATGAAAGCGGGGGCCTATGATTACATAATAAAAAACGAAATCTTCAGATTACCCGAAGTGACAGCAGCTGCTTTGCAATCTGGGATCCTGAGAAATAGTGAAGAAATGTTCCGGTCCATGTTTACCGAACACAGTTCAATCATGTTATTGGTCGATCCGGAAACAGGCATTATTGAAGAAGCAAATAAATCTGCTCAGGCGTTTTATGGTTATACCTTTTATGGGACTGAGAAAATACTGATTGGCACTATTAACTCTAAGTCAACAGCAGAGATTCACCAGGAAATGAATAAAGCTGCCACACGACAGCTGAATAACTTTATTTTCAACCACAAACTTGCTTCCGGGGAATTCCGGACGGTTGAAGTCAAGTCAACTCCAATACAGCTAAACGGCAAAAAATTGCTTTTTTCAGTAATTCATGATATTTCGGAAAGTGCAAATACTGAAGAAATGTTGCGACGCAGTGAGGCTGAAAATAAAGCTATTATCAGCACTGTTCCCGACTTGCTTTTCCGCATTAACAGGGAGGGGAAATACATTGAATCGTATACAAGTTCTACGGCCTCACTCTATGTTCCTAGGGAAATGTTTATCGGCAGGACTATTGCTGAAGTATTGCCCCCTGCATTGGCTGAGATGTCAATGGATGCCCTGCATAAAGCATTTCTCTCAAATCAAATCATTAGTTACGAATATGAGCTTCCTGTAAACGGGGAAGATTACTATTTCGAAAACCGTGTGGTTGCCATAAACAACAACGAAGCGCTTTCAATTATCCGCGATATTACCGATCGTAACAAAACTCAACTATCATTAAACTGGAATGAATCCTTTCTCCGTTTAATGACAAGTTCATCACCGCTTGCTTTTTTTGTTGTGGATAACAGAACAGATGAAATTCTTTATTTCAATCATCAGTTCTGTGCAATATGGGGAATTACGCATCTTGAGGAGCAGATGAGCCGCAAATTGCTTAAGAATAATGATATTATTCCAGCATGCCTGGGTGTGTTAAAAGATGTGTCTGCATTTGCCGAATCATGCAAACCCTTGCAATACGAAGACAACAGGATCACAATTGAAGATCAGATTCCATATTCCGATGGGCGTACTATACGAAGGTTTTCGACACAGATCAGAGGTGAGAATGATGAATATTACGGGCGTTTTTATATTTTCGAAGACATCACCGAACGCAAAAAAGCAGAATTTCACCTGAGTTTACAGCGCGACCTGGGAATTGGACTGAGTGCAGCGTCTACTATTCAGGATACCCTTGACCTGTCACTGGCTCTGATGTTACAGACCGAAATAGTCGATCGTGGAGGCATATACCTGTTGAACAATAAAACCAATAATCTTGAATTGTCGGTCCATCGCAATGTCTCAGATGATTTTGTAAAAAGCACTTCCATTTATACCCAGGAAACTGCTGAAGTCAAACTGGTGATGGAAGGGCAACCTGTTTATAAAGTTTATAATGATTTATTGGGTCCTGATAAGAAACCGGTTTCAAATGACCAGATTAGTCAGATTGCTGTCATTCCTATTCAGAATGAAGGGAAAGTATTTGGCTCATTAAACCTGGGAACTGCATGTACAGAAGTTTTTTCGTTGAAAGACCGGTTTACGCTTGAAGCCTTTGCCAACCAGATTGGCATTGCCATTGCACGTATTCATGCTGAAGATGCACTAAAGACAAGCCAGCTGAACTTTCAGCTGATGTTCGATACCCTGGATGATTTTATGTTCATCCTGAACACGGAAGGGAAAATTTTAAAGACTAACCCTGTCGTTCAAAAGCGCCTGGGATTTTCGGAAGAAGAACTTTATACCATGCACGTGCTTGAGGTCCATCCTCCCGAAAGACGAGTAGAAGCTGGCAATATAGTTAATGAAATGCTGACTGGTAAAGCACTCTTCTGCCCTGTCCCCCTGATTACAAAAGATGGCGTTCACATTCCGGTCGAAACCCGAGTTGTGATGGGCAGGTGGGATAATGAAGATGCATTGTATGGCATTTCACGCGATATTACCGAACGCCGCAAAGCCGAAAAAGAACTACAGTTGCGCGAATCATTTCTGTCGGCTGTAATTAACAACCATCCTGGGATGTTCTGGCTTAAAGATATTGCCGGAAAATTTATAATGGTTAATGATAAAAACAACATCTTTCTTCACGAAAATAATTCGAAAGCACAACAATCCGTCATAGGGAAAACTGATTTCGATTTTCTTTCGAAAGAAGTTTCCGAGAAACACCTGGAAGAGGATAATAGGGTAATGGAATCCCGCCAACCTATAATCAAAGAAGAATACATTTCATCTGAAAAAAATGATTTCTGGTATGAGATATTTAAATTTCCGGTTGTAGATAAAAAAGGGGTTGTTATTGGAGTCTCAGGTTATGCTATCGACATCACTGAACGAAAAGTATCAGAAACCCGGCTCAGGATGCTGAATTCAGCTTTCGATTCGTTCACGCTTGCCATGGCCATAACCGATATTGAGGGACATATAAAATGGGTTAACCCTGCTTTCGCCTTACTTACCGGATACAAAACTGACGAAGTAATCGGACAATTTCCTTCCATTCTAAAATCAGGAAAACAGGATGATGATTTTTATCAGGTATTCTGGCAAACTATTCTTTCAGGCAAAGTATGGAGTGGCGAACTGATCAATAAAAGAAAAGACGGAAGCCTTTACTACGAAGAAGAAACAATTACTCCTGTATTTAACGAAAAAGGAGAGATTTCAAACTTTATCACCATAAAAATAGATATTTCCCACCGTCGTGAGATTGAAGAAGCGTTGCGCCTAAGTGAACAACGCTGGCAGTTTGCACTCGAAGGATCGGGTGATGGCATATGGGATTGGGATGTCGTAACAAACAAAGTGTTCTATTCAAAGCAATGGAAAGCTATGCTTGGTTTTAATAACGATGAAATAGGAGACTCGAGGGACGAATGGTCAAAACGGATACATCCTGATGATCGTGAAAGGAGTTTTATTGATCTTGAAAACCATTTCAGTGGTGAATCTGACATCTATGTTTCAGAACACCGCATGCTGTGCAAGGATGGAACCTACAAATGGATTCTCGACCGGGGAAAAACAATTGAATGGATTGAAAAAGGAGTTCCACTCAGGGTAATTGGAACCCATACCGATATTACCCAAAGAAAAATGCTGGAGGAGACGCTTAAAAAAGGCATTGAAAAGGAAAGAGAGTTGAACGACCTGAAGTCACGATTTGTTTCAATTGCTTCGCACGAATTCCGTACTCCGCTTGCCTCCATACTTATTATAAGCGAGTCGCTTATAGCATACTGGAAAAAAATGGAGGAAATCCAGATCGTTGAAAGGCTCGATAAGATAAAAGATCAGATTCTTCATCTTTCGAATATTGTCAATGATGTTCTTCAAATCTCAAAAATCCAGGAAGGAAAAACAGAAATCAACCCTGTGTATATTGATATCGTATCACTCTGTAAGCAGGTCATACTTAGCTTCAATTCCACCCACCAGAGCAAGAACACTATCCGATTTGAGTATAGCCCGGACGAACAAATTTTACTGCTTGACGAACGTATGATGCAACAGGTAATGAGTAATCTCATTTCAAATGCAATTAAATACACCTCCGAAAACCCATTAATAACAGTCAGTATTGAGAAAACTGCTTCCGAAACTATTATCAGTGTCTCCGATAATGGAATCGGTATTCCGGTTGAAGAACAAAAACATTTATTTACTCCTTTCTTCAGGGCAAGCAATACCCGGTTGATACAAGGAAACGGATTAGGATTGAATATTGTGCGCGAATCAGTCCGGCTCCAGGGCGGAGAAGTTACTTTTGAGAGCACTCCGGGTAAAGGTTCGACCTTTTTAATTCACCTTTTCAATAACAGCATTCATATCTAAACAAGACACCGGGATCCCTGAATTATTAAATTCAATTATCTGTATTTGGATTTATTAATTACACTTTTATTAACCCGAAATAAATATCATACCGAAATTAATATTATTTTTACCCTCTTGATTTCGGAAAACCTAAATAAATGAGCAAAATTCTAATCATCGAAGATGAGAAAGCATTAAGAGAAGAGATTGCTGATATACTCAGGTTCGAAGGATTTGAAGTGTTTCAGTCTGACAATGGCAAAGATGGAATTGGCATAGCACTTGAACAAAAACCTGACCTGATTCTCTGCGACATCATGATGCCCATTATGAATGGCACTGATGTTTTAAAAAATCTCATGAAATCAGAGGATACCAGGTACATTCCATTTATTTTCATCACTGCCTTAAGCGAAAGAAAAGACATAAGGGAAGGTATGGAAATGGGCGCTGATGACTACCTGATTAAACCATTCTCCGTTAATGAATTGTTGGGTTCTGTAAAATCACGAATCGACAAATATAAAACTCAGCAAAAACTTATACAGTCAAATATTTCACAGGCACATTCTGACTTAACCAAACGACTGGCACAACTGAAAGATAAAATTGTTGAACAAAACAATGATATCGATTTATTGCGTCTCGAGAAAATGATTCAGAGAAAAAATGCTCCTGAAAATGGCACCATTGTCGAAACTTTAAAAAACATTGACTCTGCAAATAAGTTCCATAACCTGGAAAAAATTCTGGATAAGGAGCTCCGAAATAAACAGCCCAATAATACGGAAAGCTTTTTTGTAAACCTTCACAACGAAATCCGCAAACAAAGCCACCTGGTAAATAACTGGTCCATGTTTCAACTAAAATTTAACCAGTTGTATCCTGAATTCCATGATAACCTTATACGAAGGTTTCCTGGCATAAAACAATCGGAGATTGCCCTGGCCTCTTCTATTTCAATGAATCTAAGCACCCTGCAGATCGCTTCATTAATGAACATTACTGCTGCAAGTGTGCGTAAAAGCCGTTACCGGCTCAAGAAAAAACTGGGTCTCCAGAAGGAAGAAAATCTGTCAGTCTTCTTTCATTCGCTAAATTCCAAAGGTTCTGTTTAAGGAAAATGTGGAAAATCATTTGTGCTCAGTGCTCAGTGAGTATAAAGCAGACAAGCTGCAGGATTGATAAATACAAATAAATGATGCTAAGCACATAGCACTTTGCACAATGCACTATATAACAGAATCA
>CAIJPI010000138.1 GCA_903822525.1 uncultured Bacteroidales bacterium
CCTGATAACCTGGCAACCGTGTCGGTGCGTGATACCGACATCCCGGCACCGCAGCATTCGGTTTTAAATGCCCAGTCAATTGCATTAGCACCGGCTTTCTTCACCAGCACATCCATGCTTTGAGGATCTTCAACCCTGTCGAATTTCAGGATGGAATGAGGCCTCACCAACAGACAGCCATAATAGCAAGCTGCATTGTAATTAAAAGGTTTAACTACTTTTTCCTCCAGGCCAGGTGAGATGTACTTGTCAATAAACTGAATGATATTCAATATGTTGGTAGTTCCTTTGTATTTCAGATCGATGATAGCCGAAACTTTTGTACGCAGAGCCTGATCTTTAGCCAATTCATGCTGAGTAACTGCAAGCCGGTTGTAGCAGGCAGCACAAGGGACTACAATATCCGAAATACCTTCTTGTTCAGCCAATGCCATAATACGTGCCGGCAGGCTAAGCGATAATTCCTTATTCATATTGTGAGCAGCTGTAGCTCCGCAACAATTCCAGTCGGGAACTTCGACCAGTTCAATGTCAAAAACTTTTGCCAGGGCTGTAACCGATTCCTGGTATTCGCGGGCTCCGCCTTTCATGGAGCAACCCGGATAGAATCCTACTTTCATTGTTTACCCTCCTTATTGTTATTCTGAATCCTGTTAAAAATAGCTGCAACTTTCTTCCTCCCCTTTATCAGTTCAGGAACAGGATTTAACTTTCCTTTGATAAACATTTTTGGAGCAACAGCCACATCCTGTGTCATAGCACCCGTTCGCATCTTATAATCCACAATCAGGCCCATTTCATACAGACGGCCGGTATAATTGATGGAGTCGAGAAATGATTTATGAAAGGATATGATTTTTTTAGCCTGTGGGTTAGTTTTTTTGGCTTTATACGATTTTTGCCTCATATAATCCATCAGCACAGGAATATCAATTTCCATCGGGCAGCGTGTTAAACACATTTCGCAGCTTACACAAAGCCAGATCGACATTGATTTTAAGAGCTTATCATAATGAGAAGGATCGTCAGTCTGCAGCATCCGCATTACAAGGCTGGGGGGATAATCCATTTCGGTAGCAACCGGGCAGCCAGCTGAACACTTGCCGCACTGGTAACATTTGTTTATGATAACACCGGTATCCATAGTTATCTCACCGCTGAGTGTTGCAGGGTGATGGTTTTCATGTGAAGCGGACATAGGGCTGTTTCTCGATATAGTTTAACATTCTTACAATCGTAATAACCTGAACTTTGATTTCATCGAAAAAATGCCTGTTCCTTTAATTTTATTCCGAACAGATAATTTTTGTCTGAATTATTATTTCAAATTATAAATTTCGAAACCGGAAAAGCAGAAATCAGATAGTATTTTTTATGGGTTCCCTGTTATTCGATTAACAAGCAAAATTAAAGTATTCAGTATTCAAAATATGAAAATTTGCAATTTATACTGTTTTTAAATAAAGCCGGCACAACATTCTTAGCAATGCCAATACCAACAAGGCTTTGGCATACTAAAAACAATACTTAATGCAATCAGGCAATTGATAATTCAAGCCTTATCAGTATAAAAGGCTATTAATTCAGAGGTAATATACCTACCAGTAAATAATCAATAATTCAATGAACAACCACTAAAGAATTCCATATTAAACCCTCTTATTAAAGAATAGGTCACTATAGAAATTATTAGTAAAAATATTTGATTTCAAATAAACGCTAAATATAAATCCAGCTACTGAGGGTCTGTTTGCTACTTGGAATCTGTTTAAAATGCGTCATATCCATATACCTGTATATGAATAATTTATCCCACATTACAGCAATAGCATTCAAGGATAATGAGGCAGAATAAGGCCACGGCCACATTGTTAGTATAATAATTGTACCTTTGCTACTGAAATAAACGGTCATGTTTGAAAACCTAAATCAACCATATCCTTTCAATAATAACTTTAAGCATAACCTTCGTACAATTGCTTTTGTATGTATGGGGTTTATGCTTATCATGCTGTATTTTCAACCCTTTGGCATCAATTTTCTTGCATCATCAAAAGACGGATATTTTGTCCTCGTTATAGGTTTGGTAAGCGCTGCAACCTTCTTTTTTAATACGCTTATCCTTCCGGGTTTATTCCCAAAAATATTCGAGTCCGCAAGATGGACGGTACGAAAAGAATTAATATGGAATGTTGGCATGTTCGCGGTACTGATCACCGGATTTACGCTTACAGCTTTATTTTTCCGGATACTGAGTTTCCAATCGCTTACGGTTTTCCGTTCGGGGGCTTTAGCCTTATTGCCTCTGATTCTGTTTAATCTGGTAAACTACAACAATTCACTCAAAACAAAAGTAGTGCAAGTTTTTGATTCGGGTCGTCACTGGCTGGCCGAAGAACGAAAAGGCGGACACAGTTCACCTGATGTAACTATAAAGTTAGAATCAGAAAATGGCAAAGAAGTTTTCGAGGTTGAATTGAAAAACATTGTACTTGTGCAGTCAGCAAGTAATTATATCGAAATTTTCTACCGTGAAGGTGCGCTGATACGCAAACAAATGATACGTCAGACATTGAGTGCGGCAGAATCAGTGTTGTCAGGATTCCATACCATAAAAAAATGCCACAGGTGTTGCCTGGTGAATACGGATCAGGTTTCGCGTTTAACCGGAGCCTCTCCAAACTACACACTCGAAGTAAACGGACTCGAATTCCGCATCCCTATTTCACGTCAGAATGTCTCCCGTTTCCGAAAAATTCTTTCGTCCCGGTAACATCCTTTTTACATCTCATTTAGGAATTATCCCATCATTCCGGACAAATTTTTCGGTTAAAATCCAGTTTTTATGGATGGCATACCATGCATTTCATCCCTCGATATGCTACATTTCGTCCCAAAACACTACAATTCCGCCCAAATTAAGCAGCGCAGCCCATTTTTTGGGAAGCCATCTTTTTCAGAAGTATTTTTGTATCATTAAAAATACAGTACAGAATACCTTCCAACGCTTACTTTTTTTCCAGCCTGAAAGGATAATCTGTTCTCTCTTAAAATAATAGCTGCAAATGACAAAGATGAAAGAATTGAATATTGGAGGACTCATAATACCTGTACCTATAATCCAGGGCGGCATGGGCGTTGGGATTTCGCTTTCGGGACTTGCTTCAGCAGTTGCCAACGAAGGTGGAGTGGGAGTCATTTCCGCCGCCGGATTGGGAATGTTATACAAGGAAACATCGAACGATTACCTTGCAAACTGTATTTCAGGTCTGCGCCAGGAAATACAGAAATCCCGTGCGAAATC
>CAIJPI010000139.1 GCA_903822525.1 uncultured Bacteroidales bacterium
GGTGTTTTAAGCAGCTCAAGTATTTTTATTCTCTTCGATTCCGACATAAAATCTTTGTAGTTAGGCATTTGCAATTCTGTTATTAAGCTAATGTGCAAAGATAATGAAATATTCAAGAACCAACCTGCGATTTTGGCATGCGAGGTGCGATTAGCGAAAGGCGTTTTCTGCCTTTCAGTTGTGAAAACCGGTTATAAACCTGCAAGTGTAATCATCCCAAACAGCACCAATGAACCTGAAACACGCAGGTTTTAAATACAATTTCCTGCATACTTGCAACAGGTAGCAGTTATAAGGTATGTTTTGTTTACTTTTACCCCTTCAAAACCATGGAAAAACAATTCGATATTATTCCTCTTAATGAATGGCTGCCAACCGATAGTTTCCCTTTGGTTATCAGTGGTCCGTGCAGTGCCGAAACCCGTGAACAGGTAATCGGGACAGCCCGTAAGCTGGCTGCTATTCCGCAGGTGAAGGTATTCAGGGCAGGATTATGGAAACCCCGAACGAGACCTTCCACTTTCGAAGGAGTTGGGGATATTGGCCTGGAATGGCTAACGGAAGTGCAGCAGGAGACAGGACTTCTAACGGCAGTGGAGGTTGCTCGTCCTGAGCATGTTGAAGCCTGTCTTAAGAATAAGGTCGATATTTTGTGGCTTGGTGCACGTACTGTGGTTAACCCGTTTTCTGTACAGGAACTCTCAGAAGTTCTGAAAGGAGTGGACATCCCGGTTATGGTCAAAAATCCGCTTAACCCCGATATTGCCTTATGGCTTGGCGCGCTCGAAAGGTTGAATAAATCAGGAATCCGCAAGCTTGCCGCTATCCACCGCGGGTTTTATTATTATCATCATGCCCTGTACCGTAACCAGCCGATGTGGGAAGTCCCTATAGAGTTGCAGCGCCGGGTGCCGGGATTGCCAGTAATATGTGATCCCAGCCATATCAGCGGTCGCCGCGACCTTTTGTTGCCGGTGAGCCAGAAGGCTCTCGATCTCGAAATGGCTGGTCTTATGATCGAAGCGCATACTGATCCGGATCATGCTTTAACCGATGCTAACCAGCAGATAACGCCTGAAGCGCTTTCGGAGTTGATTGCTTCACTGGTGGTGCGCCAGTCGAGGGGAAATCCCGAATTTGAAACCAAGCTCCAAATGCTGAGGCGCGAAATTGATAAAATGGATGCTGAACTGCTTGATATACTGAGCAAACGCATGAAGATAGTGGATGAAATAGGACAATATAAAAAAGAAAATAATATTACTATTCTTCAGAAACAGCGTTGGAGTGAGATCTTTTTCGACAGGCTGAATCTGGGTTCACGTATCGGGCTTCGCCATGAATTTCTGTTACAATTTCTGCAACTTATCCATGAAGAATCAATACTCAGGCAGGAGGAAATAATGGGGTTTAATGAAGCCGGGGGAAAGACAGATTAGTAACTAGTAATGTATCCTGGGCACGCCAAAAAGGTAAAAAGCAGCAAAATCTGTAAGTCTATTCAAAACCATGAATGGTTTACAATACCTTACATCCAATTCTTCCTTTTGAACATATAGATAAACCCTCCGGAAATCAGCAGCATACTTCCCATGAGTACCCAGAAAGTATTGGCTTCATTCATCAGTGGCAGTTTTACATTCATCCCATAGAGGCTGGCGATAAAAGTCAGAGGAAGCAAAATTGACGAAATCAGTGTGAGCGCTTTCATGATCTCGTTGCTGCGGTTGGTCTGCATGGAATCGAATGTTTTCGACAAGCCTTCTATCAGTTCTTCGTAGTCTTCGATCATATCCCACATTTTCTGGTAATAATCGAGGATGTTACCCCAGTATTCTTCCATATTTTCAGCATAGCCTTCAATCTGGCCGGATTCAAATTTCTGGAAAAGCCTGAGCTGGGGTTTAAAAATGGTGTTCAGCAGAATCATATTCCGCCTTGTCAGCGAGATTCGTTCAATGGTCTTCTCCGCTTTTTTCCCAAAAAGCTCACGATTTATCAGTTCAAGTTCAATACCTAATTTGCTGATCAGCGAAAGGGTTTCCTGCATCAGTTTCTCCAGCACTTTATACAGCAGGGCATCAGATGTACCGGCTTGAAGAATTTCGTAAGGATCGTTCATCTCTTTGGCACTGTTGAACAGGCTGCTTACCACCCAGTGCGGTTTGCCGATAGTGATAATATAGCCCTCGCCCCAGAAGATTTTTACCTCTTTGGTTTTCAGGAATCGGTTCCAACGGTCGTAATGCGGGAAATGCAGGATAAGGAAATAATAATCATCGTAAACGTCGATCTTAGGTCTTTGATTCACACTCCGGCAGTCTTCAATATCGAGAGGGTGGAAATGAAAGTTGTCTTTCAGAAATCCGAGGTCCTCATCCGATGGATCTTCAATATAATGCCACTTAATTGTGCCTATTTTAATAGTCTGAATCATAGGTTATTGCCCTTTTATGATCGTAAGTAAAGCTGATTTTACATTCCTGCGTTTTGTTTTGAAATGGAGTGCAAAGGTAACCCAATTATCCGTTCAATGAAATATTTTCGTGCAGGCTAAACAATAGGCTGAAAAATAAAAAACCCTCTGCAATAAACAATCTGCAAAGGGTTTTTTATTCTCTGTGCGAATGCTGTTATCCTATCATTTTGGTGGGGTCGACCCATTCGCTGAACTGTTCATCAGTAACCAGCCCGAGAGCCATGGCTGCTTCGCGGAGGGTAGAGCCTTCGTGATGTGCTTTTTTTGCAATTTTTGCAGCATTTTCGTACCCGATATGTGTATTTAGTGCGGTAACCAGCATAAGCGAGTTTTCGAGATTTTTACCGATAAAGGCAAGGTTAGCTTCGATGCCGATGGCACAGTTGTCGTTAAACGAAACACAGGCATCACCAATAAGCCGTGCGGCCATCAGGAAATTGTAAATTATGACAGGCTTGAACACATTTAGCTGAAAATGGCCGTGAGTATTGGCAACCGTGATGGCTGCATCGCAACCGATCACTTGTGCGCAAACCATGGTCAGGGATTCGTTTTGTGTTGGATTTACTTTCCCGGGCATGATGGATGAGCCGGGTTCGTTTTCGGGAAGGTGTAATTCGCCTATCCCGCATCGCGGACCTGAACCCAGTAGACGGATATTGCTTGCAATATGCATAAGGCTGACGGCAAGCATTTTTAACGCTCCCGATGATTCTACAATATTGTCGTGGCTCGAAAGGGCTTCAAATTTATTTTCGGCAGTAACAAAGGGCAGCCCTGTCAGGGAAGCAATGTGTTCAGCAACTTTTACATCGTATCCCTTTGGTGTATTGATCCCCGTGCCAACGGCTGTTCCACCCAGCGCAAGTTCGGCAAGATGCGGAAGCGTATTTCTCACAGCCTTCATACCATGATCCAGCTGAGACACATAACCGGAAAATTCCTGCCCGAGTGTGAGCGGTGTAGCATCCATGAGATGAGTACGGCCTATTTTCACGATAGAATTGAATTCTGTGGCTTTTGCTGCCAGGGTATCACGGAGTTTCTGAACACCGGGAAGCGTAACTTCCATCAGCATGCGGTAAGCAGCTATTGACATAGCTGTAGGGAAAGTGTCGTTGCTGCTCTGCGATTTGTTTACATCGTCGTTAGGATGTAGCGGGCTTTTACCTTCACCCAGCACTCCTCCGGCAACAACATGGGCACGGTTGCTTACAACCTCGTTCACGTTCATATTGCTTTGGGTACCTGAGCCGGTTTGCCAAACTACCAGCGGAAACTGGTCGTCGAGCATGCCATCGGAAATTTCGTCGCATACTTTACTTATAAGCTCGCATTTTTCGGCCGGTAACGCCCCCAGGTCGCGGTTGGCCATGGCAGCAGCTTTTTTCAGAATCGCAAATGCCCTGATGATTTCAAGAGGCATATGGCCATCGCCGATACGGAAATTGTCTTTCGACCGCTGGGTTTGAGCGCCCCAGTACTTGTCGGCAGGAACCTCAACCGGTCCCATAGTGTCTTTTTCGATGCGGTATTTCATTGCATATAGTATTTGAGATGGTTTTGTTTATTTGTTTATAAGGTGGTCATTCGGTTGTTGTTGGACGGGAGGGTTTGAAGGGTTTGAAATGTTTGAAGGGTTTGAGATGATTGACGTAGTTGTTTAGGTTAATATTCTCAGTGTCTCTTCGTTTTCTCCGTGCCTCCGTGGTAAAAAAACTTCATCGATTTATTTTATCAATTTTATGACTCATATCCCCAATCCCTATTTCCTTTTCCCATACTACCGCCGAATTACCATTGTATGACAACTGATTAATAAATGTCAAAGACAGGCTTTCACCTTTGTTACAAAATAATTCCCAGCAACCTCTCAATCTCATCGACATCATGCCCCAGCACAGCTTTATGATTTTTCACTACGATGGGTCGTTGGATCAGTTTCGGATTTTCGAGCAGTATGGTAACCCACTCCTCATCGGTAAAATTCTTGCCTTTTAATTTTTCTCTGTACTCATCTTCCTGGGTGCGCACAATATCTGCAGGCCTCATATTGAGTTTCATCAGCAGGTCGGCAAACTGCTCCCGGGTAAACGGAGTTTTCAGGTATTCAACAATAGTGCATTCGATGCCTTTGTTCTGGATATATTGCACTCCGGCCCTTGACTTGCGGCATTTTGGATTATGGTATACAGTAATCATTTCCATCTGAAAGAGTTGATTTCTTCTCAAAGATATTAAAAATTGAATCCGTTGATACCCCGGAAGCAGAATCTATATTTATTTATGTGAAAATGATATCCTTGTGGTATTATAAAATGAAAATACCATGAAGTTTCTGAACGCTTCATGGCATTTTATTTGTTTGAAATTGTTGCTTTTCCAACCTTCTATTAAACCTGCAGGAGCAAAATAAAAGAGCTGGTATTATATTATTTGGATTACCGGAAAGTGATCGTAATTTTACGAATCGCTTCTGCCAAACTCCATCAGGTAGGTTTTGATAAAGTCATTCAGATCTCCGTCGAGTACCTCGTAAGCATTCGAAGTTTCGTGTCCGGTGCGTATGTCTTTTACCATTTTATATGGATGCAGCACATAGTTCCTGATTTGCGAACCCCACTCAATTTTTTTCTTGTTGCCTTCAATTTCAGCCTGGGCTTCCTTTTTCTTTCGCAGTTCAATTTCATATAACTGCGATTTCAGCATCTGAATAGCTTTATCGCGATTTTGCTGCTGCGACCTTGTAACCTGGCATTCAACCACAATACCTGAAGGTGCATGGTAAAGGCGTACGGCGGTTTCAACCTTATTTACATTTTGTCCTCCCGGACCGCTGCTGCGGAAAGTATCCCAGCTGATATCGGCGGCGCTTATCTCAATATTAATATTGTCATCCACTACCGGGTATACATATACCGATGCAAAAGAGGTATGCCTGCGGTTGGCAGAGTCGAAAGGGGAGAGGCGTACCAGACGGTGAACCCCGTTTTCGCCTTTCAGGAATCCGAAAGCATGATCGCCTTCAATTTCGATGGATACGGATTTGATTCCGGCACCGTCACCTTCGTTTAGATCCAGTTCCCGCACTTTGTAATTGTTGCGCTCAGACCAGCGTATATACATACGCATCAGCATTTGAGCCCAGTCCTGGCTTTCAGTACCTCCTGCTCCGGAGTTTATCTGCAATATGGCACTCAGGCCGTCTTCTTCATTGCTGAGCATATTACGGAATTCGAGATCGTCGAATAACTTTTCTGTTTTCCGTAACTGTTCATCTACTTCGGCTTCGGTGGCTTCGCCGGCCTGCAAAAACTCGTACAATACCTGTAAATCGGCTAATGAAACCTCTGCATTGGTATACGCATTGGTCCAGCTTTTCTTTTCCTGTATTGATTTAAGTACTGACTCGGCTTTTTTTGGATCGTCCCAGAAACCTGCGGCTTGGGTTATTTTTTCTTCTTCGGCGATAAGTTCAAATTTGGTGTCGACGTCAAAGGAACCTCCTCAGCGCTTCGAGTCGCTTTGATAGTTCTTTATAAGAATCATTTGTTATCATAGTATGATCTTGTATTTATAAATCTGTAATTTCGTTGTCACGCAATTGTGCTGCAATAAGCCCCATTTCAAAACCTCTTGAAGCGGCAAAGAATGCTGCTTTTTTCCGGTTTTCGGATGTGTTGCCACCGAGTTGTTTTAATTTTTTAAATAATAAGGTATTCAGAAATAAAATGTATGCATCATTATCCAGCGTTGAAAGAGCCTGCTGAACCAGTGAAGCAGGAACTGACCGCGCCCTGAGCCCGGCTGCTATTTTTAATCTCCCCCAGCCGTTAATCCTGAACTTTCCACCGGCATAGTTCAGCGCAAAGCGTTTTTCGTCAAGAAATCCTTCGTCGATCAGCTTTTCAATCGTAGAGCTGATTATGCCCGTATCAATACTCCATGATTTCAGCTTCAGCTGTATTTCGCTGATGCACCGATCCTGAACGGCACAGTAGTCGGCTGCTTTCCGGTATACCTGACCGGGATCAAGTAAAGCGCCATTGCTCCAAGCCGACATAACTATTTAGTAAAATTCAACCAGTTCAACATCAAATATTAATACTGAATTAGCCGGAATACCTGTTTTGGCTGTTGAGCCGTAGCCTAATGCTGACGGGATCAGCAGCTTGATTTTTCCTTTTACCCCTATCAACGGTATTCCTTCTATCCAACCTGCAATAGTGTTGCTGAGAGCAAGGTTGGTAGGGGTTCCATTTGAATAGGACTCATCGAAAACAGCTCCTGATGTTAAATACCCCTGATAATTGACCGATACATTTGAATTGCTATTGGGATGATTCGCGCCACCTGGTTTAGCAATTATATAATACAAGCCCGAAGCTGTCGATTGAGCTGTAAGGTTATGAGCTGTTAAATAATCCTCGATTGTTTTTTTATCGGCAGGACCGTAATCAGTTACATCTTTTGTGCAGGATGCTGCTACAAGGAGCAAAATAAAAAAGGTAAAAATTTTCCGGAGCATGGGTAACGATATTATTTTAGGGCAAAGTTAAGGCTTTGAAGCATTCAGATGGTTAAATTATAGATTTTTAATAGTTAAGGTACTTGGCTGATATCAGTACAACCTTTATTAATTGTAACTAAAGTTACTTATTGGCTATTCATCATCCAGCCCTTTGACAAAATAATTTTTAACATCAGGCTCATCTTTAAACCTTGGCTGAATAAAAGTCTGAAACACGATTTAACTCTTTCTCAGGAATAATTAATATATCGATAAAATAAAATATATAATTTACCAAAACCTTCTGAGGAATTTAGTGTTATTGTACAGTTGGAAATTGTACCCCTTTAAATAAACACGTATAAAGAACTTAATACACTCAAAATGGAAGTTAACGCAGTAGAAAATAAGGAAAAAGTTAAGAATAGTGCTTGTGGTTGTGGATCAGGAGGTTGCGGAAGTCATTCCGGAAGCCAGAACAGCCAGGAAATCAGCCAGGATCTGCCTTCACGTTTTCAGCTTTTACAGCCTGGCGACAGGGTTGTTGAATTTGGCTCAGGATTAGGTAGCGACTGTGTTTCGGCAGCCGGCGTAGTAGGTCCTTCCGGTAAGGTAATTGGCATCGACATATCGGAAAAAAATATCAATAACGCCCGCGAAATGGTTGACTCGCTGAAAGTAAGCAATGTTGAATTCAGATTAGGCGATATTGAAGCTGTACCTCTGCCCAGCGAATTTGCCAATGTAATATATGCCAGCTGTGTATTCAACCTGCAGTCGAATAAGCAGAAAGTTGCGGATGAAATGTACCGGGTATGCGATCATAACGGGTATGTATGCGTTTCGGATTTTGTGATCATCAACGATATTCCCGATGCTCTCCGCAAAGAAGCTTCAGCTATTTCGGGTTGTATTGCAGGTGCTGAAAAAGCAGATGTTTTTATGGAGTACTTCCGTAAAACCGGCTTTACTCAGGGCGGAATCGTTGAAGTGAATAAAATGGAACTTCCGGTGGAACTGCTTGAGAAGTACCTGGATGCGGATATGGTTAAAAAATACAATGATATCGATTCGGATGAAGGCATTTTCAGTGTAGTGCTGGTGGTTGAAAAACCTGAAACCTGCAGTGCCGAAACCTGTTGCCATAATGCGGATAAACATAAAAACTGATTTTACCAGGTATAAAAGCCTTTAGGGGCGAAGCCCGGGTAAAGCGCAGTGCTGCCGCATAGCGGAATACTATAAATAAGCATCCCGAAGTTAAGTCCTGCAGTTTTAGCTGCAGATTTACTTCGGGATATTTGTGTTTTATAAGCCGGCAGAGCATGCCGGATGATGCTTCGATTCCGGACTTTATTTTCTCTCGAGCAATTTAAAGAACTGATCCAGCTGAGGCAAAATTACGATGCGGGTCCTGCGGTTCGCAGCTTTACCCGAATCCGAGCTGTTCGATGACATAGGCTGGAATTCGCTTCTGCCGGCAGCAATCATTTTTGAAGGATCAAGACCGTACTGGCTCTGCAGCAGGCGGACGATGGTAGTCGAACGCTTTACACTTAAATCCCAGTTGTCGATAAGGTCGCCTCTTTTAAAAGGAACATTATCGGTATGTCCTTCGACCATAAATTCCATATCAGGCTGGTTTTTCAATACCATTGCAACTTTGCCTAACACATCTTTAGCTTTGTCGGTTACATCGTAGCTCCCGCTTTTGAAAAGCAGTTTATCGGAGATATCAATAAATACTACTCCTTTATCTACTTTTATATTTATATCCTCATCAGCAAGGTTGCCGATGGCTCCCTTCAGGTTCATCACCAGCGACATGGTGAGTGAATCCTTTTTAGCCATCGAGGATTGTAATCCCTGTATGTAAGCATCCTTCATACCAAGGTTGTCCATCGATTTCTTGATGCTCTCAGCCTGTACACTCGAAATTACAGAAAGTGCCTCTAACTGATTTAATACCTGTGTGTTGCTCGTTTTCAGATACGACTGATCCTTGCTGAGATCGGCAATTTGCCGGTTCAGATCTTCAATTTGTTTGAGGTAATTGGCTTTTGCAGTTTCACATGCATTCAGGTCGTTCTGTTTCTTCGAATACTGAGTATTCAGCGCTTCGAAATTACCAACCTGTGCTTTATATTTTTTCTGACTTACACAGGATGTTCCCGCTATCGCGACTGCAAGTACCAGCACTATCAAGAGCCTTGTTTTCATGAGTATTGTTTTAAATTGTACAGTTTATTTATAAATGATGTGTGAATAGTTGCAAAAATATGAATGTTGATTATTAATTGGCTTAGATTCTTCACTTGCACTTTGGTGCCATTTGTGATTAACCATAAGCAGCACAAAATTAGTAAAGAATATTTAAGTATGAAACGATGAACAGTATTATCTATTGTTACAGGGTATTTTAATTCAGTGATTGTCGATTTTTAGTGCATAAGTTGCTTTACAAGTCGGGGAACTCCTGTTCCGGCAGCTTCGCGCAAAACGGATAAGTTGCTGATCCTGGCAGGCATTTCAGCTTGCGGATCAATAAGGTATACAGGAATTCCGGGTTTTGCAAAATGTATCAGCCCTGCTGCAGGATATACATTGAGGGAGGTGCCGATTACAATAAAAATATCTGCTTCCGATGCTAAGGCCGCGGCCGGCTCTATCATTGGAACTGCTTCTCCGAACCAAACAATATGCGGTCTGAGCTGGGAGCCTCTCGCACATAAGTCACCCAGTTTAAGTTCCCAGCCATCAAGAGTATGTATAAGGTTATCATCAACTGTACTCCTTACTTTTTTTAATTCGCCATGAAGGTGCAATACCTGGCCCGAGCCGGCTCTTTCGTGCAGGTCGTCAACATTTTGGGTGATGATATGCACATCGAAATTTTTCTCTAGTTCTACCAGTGCCAGGTGTGCTGCATTGGGTTTAACTTCGAATAACTGCTTGCGCCTCTGGTTATAGAAATCCAGAACGAGCCCAGGGTTACGCTGCCAGGCTTCAAAAGTTGCAATATCCTCTATGCGGTGTTCTTCCCAAAGCCCATCGGAGCCACGGAAGGTGCGGATTCCACTTTCGGCACTGATGCCTGCCCCTGTTAGAACAACAATCTTTTTCATATTACCGAATAATCTGCCTTTTAATCTTTAGCTGTTAGTAAATCTGTGAATAATTCCGACTACTTCATTCATGCATAAAAAAAGCACCTTCCACGTATGAAAGGTGCTTTAAAATTAATACAAAATTGTCTAAGTACATGACAAAAATCGACAACACTCTCTAAATTTATCTAAATCATTACCAAACAATACATTAGCAAGAAATGTCAGGCCATATTTAAAAAGACTTTTTGCTTTTCTGCCATGCGATTTAATTTTGATAGGGTAAATTTCATTCAAGTAAATACCCACTTTGTATGCCCAAACAAATGCGACAAATACAAGAGCAAAGAGTTTGCTTATCCTTTCCATTTCGGTCAAATGTGTATCTTCAATGTTAAATCCA
>CAIJPI010000140.1 GCA_903822525.1 uncultured Bacteroidales bacterium
GCTAAGATTAAATAATACCGGCATTATTCGAGCGAGCCTTGAGCGACATTCAAAAAGCGAATTTTATCTCGTTTCCCAGTTTTCTTAAAACCTTCAGCAATATTCGCAGCTACTGAAACTACTGCTCTTCTCAATTGCGAAGTTAAACCATACATTTCTTTTCCAGGAAAAGCTTCACTAAATTGATAAATTGACAAAACCAACTGATGTGCCTTTTGCCAAACGATTAGATCCTGAAAACTCTTTGCCGGCATATTTTCCCTCTCCAATTTCTATGTAATTACCTTATTCAAAGCATTCTAACTTCTTAATTTCATATTCTGTATTCTTAATTCTGTATTCTATCTTCTAACAACTCTATTTACTTTTCCTTCTCCATTCGCTCTTAGTCGTTTAACAAAGCCATCACTTCAGTGTATACCTGCTGGTTCGAATATCCGTGTATGTCGATCGCCTTGGTGCGGCACAAGGCCACACAAGTACCACAACCCTGGCAAAGGCCTTCATTCACCCTGGCAAGGGTTTTGATCACTTCGCCATTCCTGTTTTTGAGCTCTTCGCGCTCAATGGCCTGGTAAGGGCATACACTCTGGCAAAGGAAGCATCCCACACAAGCGGAATATACCGGCGCTGGCTGCCGGTTTACAACGGCTACAAGCGGATCACGTGTTAATTCGTCGTTGCTGAACAAGGCTGCAACTTTTACAGCCGCACCCGATGCTGCTGCCACCGATTCAGGAATATCCTTCGGGGCCTGGCAGGCGCCTGCCAGAAATATACCGGCAGTGTTGGTTTCGACCGGCTTCAGTTTTGGATGAGCTTCGGCAAAAAACTTATACGAGTCGTACGAAATATGAACTGTTTGAGCCAATTCTTCAGCGCCTTTGTTTGCAACACCGGCAGTTGCCAGAACAACCATATCAGCTTCTATTTCAATAGGTATTCCACCCATGAGGGTATCGGCACCTTTCACTATCAGCTTGCCATTCTTTTCATAAATGGTGGAAACACGCCCGCGCACATAATGAGTTCCATCCTCAACAATGGTACGACGCACAAATTCCTCATACATCTTCCCTCCTGCCCTGATATCCATATAAAACACATAAGGAGTTCCATCATGAACCTTATGTTTATAAAGCATGGCATGTTTAGCTGTATACATACAGCATATTTTCGAACAATACTCAATTCCTTTGGCCGGATCGCGTGAACCGGCACAAGCTACAAAAACGATTTTTTTAGGCACCTGCCCGTCCGATGGACGACGAATTTCGCCCTGCGTAGGACCTGAAGCCGATGCCAGACGCTCAAACTGAAGCCCGTCAATTACATCTTTGTATTTCCCATACCCATATTCAGGAAAATAATCCGATTTCAGAACATCAAAACCTGTAGCCATTACTATGGCTCCTGCTGAAACTTCAACAATTTCATCTTCCTGGTCGAAACGGATGGCCTTGGTAGGACAAACAATTTCACAGATCTTACATTTCCCTTTAATATAATAGGTACAATTTTCCCTGTCAATTACCGGTTTATTCGGAACTGCCTGTGGGAAAGGGACATAAATTGCAGGCCTGAATCCCAGACCGCGTTCAAATTCATTTGGTATTTTTTTCTGTGGACATTTAGTAGTGCAAAGTCCGCAACCTGTACAAAGATGTTCGTCGAGGCTTTTTGATTTCTTCCGGATCTTTACCGTAAAGTTGCCGATAAACCCATCAACACTTTCCACTTCAGCATAGGTATGAAGCGTAATATTAGGATGCTGGGCAACTTCAACCATTCTTGGTGTAAGGATACACTGGGAGCAGTCAAGAGTAGGGAATGTTTCGGATAATTGCGACATATGGCCCCCGATAGAAGGCTGTTTTTCGACCATAATAACCTTATGCCCGCAGTTGGCTATATCGAGCGCTGCCTGAATACCTGCGATACCACCACCGATAACAAGGGCTGTTTTGGTAACCGGTACTTTTATCGAATTTAAGGCTTTGTTCTTTTTAACTTTTTCAACCATCACCCTTACCAGGTCCTGGGCTTTTTCGGTAGTAAGATCATCTTTGGGGTGTACCCATGAGCAATGCTCGCGGATATTCGACATCTCGCAGAGAAAAGGGTTCAGCCCGGCCTCGGCACAGGCTTTTCTGAAGGTTGGCTCATGCATCCTTGGGGAGCAGGCAGCAACAACCACCCCGTCGAGTTTGTGTTCCTTTATAGCTTCCTTCAACAAGGTCTGGCCGGGATCGGAACACATATACTTATAATCGGTGCTGAATTCCACACCTTTGAGTTCACCAGTTATTTTGGCTACTTTTTCGCAATTAACAGTGGCTGAAATATTTTCACCACAGTGACAAACAAAAACTCCTATCCGCGACATGGTTAAGCCTCCATTTTTTGAGAGTTAGCAACTTTTTGAGGTACATCAGCAGCGGCCACTTTTACAGGTTTCTCCGGCAGGTTTACCTCCGTCATATGACGGTTCAATCCGAGTGTTTTAGCATCAATTCCAACGGCAAGACCTAACACCTGGGATATATATAAAACAGGTATGTCAATTTTCTCTTTCAGGAATTTGTTGATTTCAGGGCGGCGCATATCCAGGTTTGAGTGGCACATCGGACAGGCAACCACTACTACTTCCGCCTTGCGGTCGACAGCGTCCTTCATAATATTACCTGATAACCTGGCAACCGTGTCGGTGCGTGATACCGACATCCCGGCACCGCAGCATTCGGTTTTAAATGCCCAGTCAATTGCATTAGCACCGGCTTTCTTCACCAGCACATCCATGCTCTGAGGATCTTCAACCCTGTCGAATTTCAGGATGGAATGAGGCCTCACCAGCAGACAGCCATAATAGCAAGCTGCATTGTAATCAAATGGTTTAACTACTTTTTCCTCCAGGCCAGGTGAGATGTACTTGTCAATAAACTGGATGATATTCAAAATGTTGGTAGTTCCTTCGTATTTCAGATCGATGATTGCCGAAACTTTTGTACGCAGAGCCTGATCTTTAGCCAATTCATGCTGAGTAACTGCAAGCCGGTTGTAGCAGGCAGCACAAGGGACTACAATATCCGAA
>CAIJPI010000141.1 GCA_903822525.1 uncultured Bacteroidales bacterium
GCATCTGGCTGATATTGCAAAAATAAGGGTAGTGCCGCATACATTGATACGCCTTCAATCAGGCAACTTAGCTTATCTGACAAAAAGAATTGATCGTGACAAAAAGAATAAACTGCACATGGAAGATATGTGCCAGATAACTGAACGATTAACTGAAGATAAATACCATGGTTCATACGAACAAGTTGCAAAGGCGATATTGAAACACTCTGCGAATCCCGGATTGGATGTAATTAATTTCTTTGAACAGGTATTATTTTCTTTTCTTACCGGCAATGCCGATATGCATCTGAAGAATTTCTCTTTGATCCGTCAGCCGGGAATTGGCAACATATTATCCCCGGCTTATGATATGGTGGCCACAGCACTTGTAAATCCTGCCGATGATGAAGATATGGCACTAACATTAAATGGCAAAAAGAAAACATTAAGCCGTAAAGATTTCAGTATTGCTTTCACTTCTTTGAACCTGGAAGCGAAGCAACAGGAAAACATCTTTAAGAAAATGGAGAAAGCCAAAGACAAATGGATGGAGTTCATAGATATTAGTTTTTTAAACAATGACTTTAAGACTTCATACAAGGATATCATCCGGGATCGCTTTTCCAGGCTCCGGTTTTAAACTGTTCTACACGTGACGAGCCATGTAAACAAGTATTCTGAGTTAAAAGCGGTATTGAGTGTGCGCTATCGCCCTCCGTTTCCAACTCAGGATTCTTTCAACACACCTGCAGCTTCCCCACGCACGAAAACCCCTCACAACGTAACCCGCCCGACCATCCGGGCAAGCTGCTAAAGCCTCCCCACTTCCCGTTTGACAAGTATCCTGAGCTATTCATCACCATAAGTGGATATGCCGACTAATATGTCCCGTATCCGCCGTAACAATCTGACCTTCTCTTTTAATTGATTGCTAATAGTATAAGTGGGTTAGCTAAAACCGGCGGAAGGTGGTCAGATGATCTGTTTTGTCTAGGCTTGTTCCTTTTTAACGATTTGATTTATTTACACGTCGAACATGGATAAAATATCCGACACGAGAGAAATTATGTGTCGGATGAAGATTTTCGCTGGATTTCATGTCGGATATATTTTAGTTGTACGACATAAGTGGACATGCCGTTGCTACCGATCACTCTCTGCCGATCCCGATTTCCCGCTTCAACCTGCTAAGAATCAATTATCCGGGTTGGTTAATTTGCATCGGCATGGGATGGTCCACTCCATCGGCCCCTCCACCATGTTTCTGAACAAATTCGGAGCAGTGGTTCCGTAGCCTGTGCCACTAAAGTGGCGGACCAGCTACTTTTTCCATCCTGAAACTGGCAATCAGGTCATTTTCCCTTAACCCGTTCCAGGTCATTGTGCTTCCCTGAATACTGATGTTCCAGCATTCAAATGCCTTGCCGGTTCCTCCCGTTATAAGATCATTGGTATAATTTGACGCCATGAGATCCCCATAAAGAAAATAGAATCCATTATTGTCGGGTTTATTGACCCAGGTTCCGCCGTCATTCCTGTAGTAGTAGTTAAAATGGCTATCTGCAAAATACTGCCAGTAATGGTAACTGCTGTCAGGGCTCCCGGGGGTAGTTGATCTTCCGTACCATGTTCCCACTAACTGGCTTGTCAGGTCAGCCGTTACCTTCTTATTGGTGTAAATTTTCGGATCAGGATATTCGACCCCGTCAACCATGAACTTACTGACCGAATAGCTTAATATTTGCTGGTCACAGTACTGGATTATAAATTCCATATGAAAAATGCTGCCAAGCTTATTGTTTCCGTCAATGGTTATCTTATTACCGTTAATACTGTAAGTGTAGTCTTCGTTTTCCATCCAGGATTTATTGTTCGTATTCAGGACAATTCCTGAGGCAAAGGTTTCCATATTTCCTGCATTGAATTTTAAAACAAACGAGGCATCGGTACGAATCGCATTGTAGTCAACCTGGGTGTTTACCCATGTGCCGGGAATTAAAGAAGCATAATCAATTTCTTTGTCTTTTTTGCAACTGAAAAGAAGTACCGACATTACCATTCCAATGAGTAAGATTTTTTTCATAGAGACATGGATATTTGAGGTTGCAATGCGTTTGGATATTGAGGAATTTAGAAACTGTTTTGATTTGTTAAAAAGAACTATACCGTAAAAAAATTAAAACTATCAGAAAAACAGTTAGTTGTATGAATATTAATTTGTATATTTATAATTATCAACCAAATAATTCATAAAATGATGCAAACCTATTCAACCAATCTAACCGAAAATCAATGGAAAGGTATTGAAACTTTCCTGAACGATAACCGAAAACATGATTAAAAAGAAATTTTCAATGCCCCCCGCTGGCGCGGATTTGTAATCCGTGCCGGTACAAACCACAGCCATATTTTACATAAAAATTATATTTTATGTAAAATACAACATATATATATAAATAAATATAACTACATTTATCTCCTTCAAAATAACCGCCAGACTCAGCAGGTACTTTTTGACGCTGATCAAAAAGCACTGAACAGCAAGGTGTTGTTAAAGCCAGTTTATTCTTATTGCAATCTGATTGTATATATATCATACCTCAACCAGGAATATATTTTTCATACGTGCTAAATGGCAAAACCCCGAATAGTGCCGCTTTCACCCTTATTAACAAACGAAGGTTCCCTGAAAACCCTCGTTGAAAACAGGGTTATTTATAACCTGGAGCACTGCGAACTTAACCTGTTTGAGACCTACCAAAAGGCAGAATCAGTGGGTTTAAAGTTCAACGACCTGGTGGTAACCAGCATGTTAAAAGGCAAAAAGGTAATGCATTTGTTCGGCAAGCCGGGATTCGATTACATTCCGGGTGATTCTGTTATTATACCGGCTAATGTGGAAATGAAAATCGATTTCCCTGAAGCGTCATTGAATAATCCGACTCAATGCCTGGCATTAGCGGTCGACAATATTAAAATAATAGATACACTGCAGTTCTTAAATGAAAGATACCCAAGGGAAGGCCGCGAAAATTTCTGGAAACTCAACGAACGTAATTTTTTCTTCTACAATAATGCTGAACTGGCAATAACCATAAACAAGCTTATCAATATTTGCCAAAGCACTTCAATAACCAAGGATATACTTGCAGACTTAACATTACAGGAATTGCTGATAAGTATTATACAATGCCAGACCATGAAAGATATTGATGAAGATGAGCTTCGTGAAACCAATACTTGTCTTTCTCATATCGTTTTGTCCATACGTCAAAAACTTACCGATAAATTAACCTTGAAATCCATTGCTGATACTGCCTGTATAAGTACTTCGTCCTTATACAGATTATTCAAAACGGAATTAGGTATCAGTCCTGTTGAATTTATAATACTGGAACGAATTAAACTGGCCAAACGGTTTTTAAAGAACAAGAATTTATATATCAAAAATATTTCATTTGAAGCAGGCTTTGATGATTGCAATTATTTTATCCGGGCTTTCAAGCATCACGAAGGCATCACGCCCAGGCAATATCAGCAGTTAAACAACAAGGATTAATGGTTCTACTGCGAATTTAATGGAAATAGTTTTTAAAAGGATGGAAGTCCGAAGACCGAAGAAAGCATCAATTTGGAATGGGTCCTGTTGAAAGTTAACATGTATACAAATGCAATGGGTCAACAAATCCCAATTTAAGGATAAATGAAGTTTCCAGTTAAACTTCTGACTTCCGACTTCTGGCTTCCGACAAAATATTTTTACCCACTCAATTAGCAGTAGAACCGGATTAATTAATCCTCAACAAACCGAAGCGGTTCCAAGTCAACTAATTCTTCCTCCGTAAATAACCTGGAAAGCGTAATAAACCTTAATCCCATGGGTATTTCGAGCGAAAAACCGGATCCCATACCTTTTGTAATATGAATGTGTAACTGTGTATGCTTCCAGTATTCAAACTGGTCCTTGCTCATCCAGAATTCACAACCATCAATAGTCCCGAGGCAAACATCGCTGCTCCCGAGTATAAAATCTCCCTTTTCGAAACACATAGGCTGGGAGCCATCGCAGCAACCACCGCTCTGGTGAAACATTAAACCGCCGAAATTTTCTTTTAGCTGCCTTATTATTTCGGAGGCTTCGGGGCTTACGGTTACTCGTTGTATCATTGATTACTCCCGTTATATAAAATGGTTCTGTTTTAGAATATTGTAGCAGGAATTGATTCTGTTATATAGTGCATTGTGCTATGTGCTTAGCATCATTTATTTGTATTTATCAATCCTGTAGCTTGTCTGCATTATACTCTCTGAGCACTGAGCACGTTGCACTAAGCACAAATGATTTTCCACATTTTCCTTAAACAGAACCTATAAAATTACCGGTAAGTGTTAAACGCTTACCGGTAATTGTTGTTTTAAAATTCAGCATTCCTAAAAGAAACCCAACTTCTTTTTGTCGTACGAAATAAGCATATTCTTGGTTTGACGGTAATAACCCAGCATCATCTTATGGTTTTCCCTGCCAAAGCCCGATTTTTTGTATCCACCAAAAGGAGCATGAGCAGGATACAAATGGTAACAATTTACCCAAACCCTGCCTGCTTTTATAGCACGTGGTACCTGGTATATTTCGTGGGCATCTCTTGTCCATACTCCGGCGCCCAATCCATACATGGTATCGTTGGCTATTTCAATGGCTTCTTCGGTAGTTTTAAACGTGGTGACACAAACAACAGGTCCAAAAATTTCCTCCTGGAAAATCCGCATTTTATTGTGCCCTTTTAAAAGTGTAGGCTGTATGTAATATCCGCCGGCTAATTCGCCATCTAATTTTTTTACGTCGCCACCGCAAAGTACTTCAGCGCCTTCTTCTACGCCAAGTTTGAGGTAAGCCTGGATTTTTGCATACTGATCGCCCGAAGCCTGGGCACCCATCATGGTAGTGCTATCCAAAGGATTGCCCATCACAATTGCATTTGTTCTTTCGATAACCCTTTTCATGAATTTATCATAAATGCTTTCATGCACCAGGATTCGCGAAGGGCATGTACAAACTTCGCCCTGATTTACTGCAAACAAAACTGCGCCTTCAATGGCTTTATCAAAAAAATCATCATCGGCATCAGCAATGGATGGGAAAAAGATGTTCGGAGATTTACCGCCCAACTCCATAGTAACAGGAATCAGATTTTCGGATGCATACTGCATAATCAGACGCCCGGTAGTGGTTTCGCCGGTAAACGAAACTTTCGAAATACGGGGTGACTGTGCCAATGGCTTCCCTATTTCGGCTCCCAGGCCGGTTACCACATTTATAACTCCTGCAGGAACTATGTCCTTGATTAATTCCATCATGCACATGATAGAGGTTGGTGTTACAGAAGCCGGTTTTACAACTGTACAACAGCCCGATGCCAGGGCAGGAGCTATTTTCCAGGTGGCCATTAATAAAGGGAAATTCCAGGGAATGATTTGTGCTACCACGCCAATTGGTTCAGGAATACAAATACTTATAGTGTTTTCGTCATGTTCCGAGATGCTTCCTTCTTCGGCACGGATAACGCCGGCAAAATAGCGGAAATGATCAACAACCAGAGGCAGATCCACATTCACGGTTTCCCGGATTGGCTTACCATTGTCAATAGTTTCGACGGTCGCCAGGTATTGAAGATTGGCTTCAATAACGTCAGCAATTTTGTTCAGTACGCTTGCCCTGTATGCAGCCGAAGTTTTGCTCCATGTCAGAAATGCCTTGTGTGCTGCATCCAGTGCCAATTCAATATCTTCCTTACTGGACCGGGCTGCCTGGGTAAACACTTTCCCGTCAATCGGACTACTGTTATCGAAATAAGCTCCTTTTACAGGAGCTACAAACTGCCCGCCAATGAAATTATCATAGTGGGATTTGAAAGTTGGTCTTTTCTGTGTCATCTCGCTTTTTTATTTGTTGTGCACAAATATATCTACGTTTCTATATATATAGTAGCATTATCCGTTCAATTGATAGCATTTGAAAATGGCGTTTTAAAAAATACCTTATTAAACCTGTAGTGGAGCTACAGTGGAAAAAACGCTCACGTTGACCAGTCTTCGCCGGAAAAATCTGATTATCTCATTTAATTGATTGCTAATAATATAAGGTGGTCAACCAAAACCGGTGCAGTGTGGTCTGTTGCTCTGGCTTTTCCAAACAGCAAACCGCACCACCAGCAAGCATTGCCAATTATACATAAAGCCAGGCAATCCCTGTTCAACGGCAGGGTTTGCCTGGCCTGTAATTGTAAGTTAAACGTTATAGAAAAACAGTTGTTCTACCGGTCCGCTGTCGCTCCATGCATTATCACCGTTGTGAAGGCGTGCCCGCGCATACAACTTAAGCGAATAGGTACATTTGATCATGTCGTTCGGCGGATTGTTCAGTTGAAGATTGTTGTTGGCATTACCATCAACAAACGGATTGGTATTCCCCGTAAGGGTGAGGAAAGGCGGATCAAGAATATCCCTGTTTACGGTATAACTGTTGTTGTTCAGATGCAGCGATGAGGATGCAAGGTGCGGATGGTAAACAGTATATTTTGCGTGTACGGTACCGCCGATAGGTGTGCAAAGTCCCGCGTCTTCCAGTTCGGTAATGGAAAGCTTCATAAACATGGAATTGTTGTTCACGATCGCTGAATTGAGCGTTTTACCACTGCCTGCAATAACATTGAAAATATTTGCAGGATTGCTTTTCACCATAAATTGCATTCCATAATCCTAAGTAACAGCAATTTATATATATTCATTTTCGATTGTCGGGTATTCATTGGTTGAAACGCATTTGTAATGCGTTTCCTATCCTCATTCGTGCCCATTCGTGCCCCATTCGTTCCATTCGTGGATAAAAAAAACCTTAGATCGCATTTCTAATGCCTTCCCCGTTGAAACGCATTTGCAATGCATTTCCTATCCTCATTCGTGCTCACTTCTGCTTCATTCGTGTCATTCGTGGATAAATATTTTTACCGCCTCCATTTTACATTAGGATTCCTGCATTTAAACCACGCTCATCATTCGTGCCCATTCGTGCCCCATTCGTTCCATTCGTGGATAAAAAAA
>CAIJPI010000142.1 GCA_903822525.1 uncultured Bacteroidales bacterium
GCATATCTCTACTTGACAAAACTCCTGTGAATGAGCTGTTTACAAAGATAGATTACAAGGATGTCAATGAACTGGATTATAATCAACTGTTATTCAGTTAGTTTAAAGTGGACACTAGTGAGAGAATGTATTAAATTAAAACTTTCTTGATTTTGAAAGTATAGAAACAGATAAGCTTGCAAAAGTTACTACTGAGATAGAACTTAACGGCATAAGTACCGCTGCAAATACCGGCGACAACAATCCCTGAATGGCGAAAGTCAGCCCTACGATATTGTACAGGAATGAAATCAGGTAACTTGCATAAACGATTTTCATCGCTGATTTTGAGAATTTCAGATATTCCTGCAGCCGTCCAAACTCTGCCGATTGCAGGATTGCATCGCAGGCAGGCGAAAAATGATAAATATCATCAGCAATTGTTATTCCTACATCAGCCTTAAGCAATGCTCCTGCATCATTCAGGCCATCACCTATCATAATAACATTGTCCCCATTTTGCTTCAATTCATTGATATAATTGAGCTTATCAACCGGCGACTGGTTGAAATGCAATTGCGTTGCGGATGAAAAATACGACCTGAGATTTGCTTCTTCCGAATTATTGTCACCAGTTAATAAATGTAATTGCATGTGCTGCATTCCTGCTATTACTTCGGGTAAGCCATCACGGTAATGGTTTTCCATTTTAAAATAACCTCTTAGTTTATGGTCGACCGACATGTAAACCGAGGATATTTTACTTTCCTCTGCCAAATCAGTACCCGCAATGAACTTTCTCGATCCAAGCATAATTAGGTGGCCATCAACCATACCGGTAATTCCCAGCCCTGAAATTTCCCTGTAATCAGTAACCATTTGCAAGTTGCTAGCCGGCAGCCATTCACTTACCATCACCGAAAGCGGGTGAGTAGAATTCCTGGCAACGGATCGCACCCACTGCTCTTCAAGCGGTGTAAGACCGGTTCCTTCCCAACCGATATTCATAGACCGGGAATGGGTGAGTGTGCCTGTTTTATCGAATACAACCGTATCGGCATGTGTCAATTTTTCAATAACCTCTGTATTTTTAATATAAAACCCATTTTTACCGAACACCCGCATCACATTGCCAAAAGTAAAAGGTATGGTGAGCGACAAGGCACAGGGGCAGGCCACAATTAGAATGGATGCAAATACATATACTGCTTTGCCCAGGTCATCAAAAGACCAGAAAACTCCGGCACTGATGGCAATAGCCAGAATAATAAGCGTAAAATAATGGCTTACTTTATTAACGACAGTCTGCATCGGCATTTCGCCTGCTTCACCCAGTTTATCCTCGTTCCACAGTTGAGTGAGATAACTTTGGGCAACTTCTTTTTCAACCCTGAGTTTAATAGCAGCGCCTGATTGCTTCCCGCCGGCAAACACAAAATCGCCTGCTTTTTTGGCCACAGGAATAGATTCGCCTGTCACAAAACTATAATCTATATTGCCTTCACCTTCCGTCAGTACTGAGTCAACAGGTATAAGTTCCCCATTTCTGACCAGAATAAGGTCGCCCATTTTCAGATCTTTAAGCTGAACAAATTCTTCTATTCCATCAAAAAGGCGGGTAACAGCAATCGGGAAATACGAACGGTAATCGCGGTCGAATGATAAAGACTGATAGGTGCGGCTTTGATACCAGCGGCCGATAAGCATAAAAAAGAGCAAACCCGCCAGTGAATCCATATACCCTGTTCCTGATCCGCTGAATATTTCATAACTGCTTTCGAGGAAAAGTGCAAGTATACCAATGGACAAGGGCAGGTCGATATTGATAATTTTCTTTCGAAGGCTCTTATAGGCCGACAGGAAGAAATCGCTGCTACAAAACGTGATTACGGGAATTGAAAGGATAAATGAAACAATTCCGAACGTGCCCGCCATGAGTTTATCAATGGCTTCGCCACCCGGAAGATAATCGGGGAAACTTAGCAGCATAATATTTCCAAAGGCAAACCCTGCCACCCCTATTTTCATAATCATCCTGCGGTTGGCTTTCTGATGATCGTCCTTCTTTTCCTTATTATAACTGATATCAGGAATATAGTGGATGGCATGAAGAAGTTCGGCTACTTCGCGAAATGTGATTTCGCTTTCCCGAAAAGTAATGCTAACCTCTTTCCTAACAAAATTTACATGCGAGTGCATGATTCCCTTGTGCAGCGTACTCAGATTTTCGAGAAGCCAGATGCAGGAACTGCAATGTATAGCAGGAATGAACAGGTTTACACGCGAAATGCCACCATCCGAAAAGTCAAGCAATTTTAGCCTTATTTCATCAGAATCGAGATACGCATATCTTGTTCCGGATGAATTTTCCTGGTCGAGGCGGATACCCGGGGTTGGCATCATGTTATAATACCGATCAAGTTTCTTTTCCGATAATATCCTGTACACCATGCTGCAACCGTTGCAGCAAAAAGATTTTTCATCCCACAATACCGGGTTTTTCCCGCAATCCTGCCCACAATGAACACACTCCGCCATGCTTACGTTTTGAATGAGGTGGCAAAAATAGTTTTTTTTGTTCTGCGGGACACAAAGCCTTTGGCCTACTCCAGCCCAGTTACATCCGTATTGAAATAAGAATTGTGTTATTACAAAATCCTTCTAAAGTGGTTGAAATACCTTAATGTATTGTATATCACTTTATTTCAAATAAAAATACCTCCATTAAGGAGGCATTTAAAATATCATATCCTACTGTTTTATTCTTCGAGGGCAATAAGATCATTTCCAAAACTGATTCCAAGCCCGCGGGCTGTTTTCATCAATGCTGTGTCGAGGGTAACCAGGTTAGGTTTCTGAATGGCGTCAATCAGCGAAACACTGGTAATATATGGGTGACGATACGAAACCATACGGCCGTATTCCTCGTTCAGGACCATTTCGAATGCTTTTACGCCAAATTGTGAAGCAAGCACCCTGTCGTAAGCAACAGGTACACCACCACGCTGAAGATGTCCCAGTACAGTGACCCTTATATCGTGTTCGCACCCCATGTGAATTAGATCATCCTGCAGTTTGAAACCGATACCTCCAAGCCTCACATTTTCGTATCCAACTTCCTTGCTCTTTTCTGCTATTACAGTTCCATCTTTTGGCTTGGCACCTTCAGCAACAATGATTATGGCAAATCCGCGGCCTTTGTGGAAACGGGAATTTATTTTAGAGAGTACCTCATTAATATCGTAAGGGATTTCAGGTACCAGGCATATTTCAGCACCACCGGCAACAGCAGCATTCAATGCAATCCAGCCTGCATCGCGACCCATTACCTCAAGAATAAACACCCGGTTATGACTGGCTGCGGTAGTTACCAGTTTATCAACAGCTTCGGTAGCTACTTCAATAGCGGTTTGGAATCCGAAAGTTGAGTCAGTGGCCGAAAGATCATTATCAATTGTTTTAGGAACACCTATAACATTCAGCCCCTGTTCGAAAAGCCTCTGCGAAATGCGCTGAGATCCATCGCCTCCAATACTTATTACTGCATCAATACCCAAATAGGAAAGTTTGCGAATCATTTCATCCGAACGGTCAACATATTCCCATTCCCCTTTTTTATTCTTGACAGGCCAGGCGTAAGGGCCGCCTTTGTTGGTGGTCTGAATAATTGTACCTCCCTGATAATGAATACCGGCAACTTTCTCCATATCCAATACCATTAATTCGGTAGGCTCATTAAGAATTCCGTCAAAAGCCTTTATACTCCCTAATACTTCCCAATCCGTTTCCTGCGAAGCACGTTTAACAATTGCCCTGATTACTGCATTTAGTCCGGGGCAATCGCCGCCTCCGGTAAGAACCATTACTCTTTTCATGTGTTATTATTTATTTTTTACGGGTCACATGGAATACGCCAGATTAATTATAATATCATCTTCAGTTAATGATTTATACAATCATGGCTATTTCATATTTATATAGTTGAATACCAGTTATTTATGGTATATTTTTACATTTTTAAAAAATCGGTGCAAAGGTACAAAAATTATTTTTCCTATTTTCAAATTATAAAATAACCAGCTTTCATCAAACCTTTTGATGATAACCAACTGAATACCATTGTGTTTAGAATTTGAGCAGAAAAAAATAGTTAAAAATACCAGCTATACAGGGTTTTTAACCGAATGATACTAAGACGGTTAAAGAGTAGTTAAGTAGAATACTGAATTTTATATGATTTGCGGTAATTATAACCTGTCCGGGTGATAATTTCAGCAATAAGACAGGCATTTCCCTATAAATTAATAGGTATCCAATTCCTTGCTTTCAGCCACCGAAAGTCCAGTTTCACGGATCAGCCGGTCGCGGGTAGGACGGCTGAGCCAGAATATAACAAGACCTGCAACTGGCCATATTAATAAAGTGTATATCCCTAGTAGCATAAACAAAACAATGGCAAAAAATGATGGCGCTTCGATAAGAGCAGCCTGCAGTATGCATATTTCGCGCCATGCAGCAAGTTTACGATCAAGGGTAGGCAAGGTCTTAATAGCATCAAGTTTCTTCGGAAAAATTGTTTTATAAATCATTAAAACTGCTCCGGTCATCACTATCAAAGCTATAAGGAACGGTGCCCTTTGAGTCGGCGAAATGTCACTTTCAGCAAGGGGTCCGTTTAGATTATTTATCAGCAAGGTTACCAACATAAACAATACGATGCCCATAGCTAAGGCAAAATATATTATTCGCAGGTTTTTCAGGTAGTTTGAGTTCATTAGATCAGGAATTTAGTATTGGATTTTAAATCGCAAATATGGCTCTTGTTTCGGGAATGAAGGAAAGCTAAAATACTTTTTGTAATTTTTCAAAAGTATTAATTGATTGCGTAATTTTGACATGTTCAGGATTTATTTTTCAACAGTATTAAATATTTTATAGTTTTGACTTTTAATAAAAGTAGTACAAATACCTGCGTATCTAACTGAAATTTCAAAGGATAATTTGTAGGTTTAGTAAACTATGCTAATTTATATGTATTTCTGCAGTCCAAATCTCATTCACCAGGAAATTCATTTATCTTTAAGCAGCCGGACTCCTATTTTGAAATCTCCGGTGCAACTGATTTAATCACATATTAATCGTATAATTATTAAAGTTTAGTAACAAAATTATTATGAACTTTGACCCCGTGTTAAAAATTACCGGCAACTGAATTCTGACAAAGGCAAACCAACATTCATACTGCATGAAAAGATTAATTATAACAGGGATTACAATTTTATTAACCATTATGATTCAGCATGTTGTGGCACAGACTCAAACGAATGAGAAGGTTGCTATTGTCAGAAAAACCACATTAAATTATCTGCTCTGGCTTCCGGCCGATTATAAAAAAACAAATAGCAATACCTTTCCTTTACTTATTTTTCTGCATGGATCGGGGGAGCGAGGCGACAGCCTTGAAAAAGTGAAGGTACATGGTCCTCCTTCATTTGTTGAAAGCAAGCCTGACTTCCCGTTTATAACAGTTTCACCCCAATGTCCTGCAGGCACCTGGTGGGTAACCGAAGACCTGCAGGTAATGCTCGAGCAATTAATAGTAAAATACAGGATTGATACATCAAGAATTTACCTTACAGGATTAAGCATGGGTGGTTTCGGAACCTGGGCATGGGCAAGTAAATACCCAGGCCAGTTTGCAGCCATAGCACCTGTTTGCGGTGGCGGCGATGTACTATTTGCCAATAGACTTAAGAACATGCCGGTATGGGCTTTTCATGGCGAATCGGATCCGATTGTGCCGGTTAAGCGGACTATCGAAATGGTTGAAGCTGTTAATGCAAACGGAGGAACAGCCCGCATGACCATTTATCCGGGAGTTGGTCACGATTCATGGATAAATGCCTATAAAGAGGATTCGCTTTACACCTGGATGCTTGAGCATAGCAGGAAATAAAGAATGTAACTCAGCTACCTGAAATTTTCATTTTAAAAACATTAAATCAAAAACCATCATTCATTTGTTGTTAATTTAATTTCATCTCTATTTATTCAATAACCTAACCAATATTTTATGAAAGTCAGATTATTAATCCTGTTGCTTGCCATCTTCCCTTTCGTGGGTATCATGGCACAACAAAGCAGCATCAAATTCACTGAATACGATCTGCCGAACGGCATGCATGTTATCCTTCACCAGGATAATTCAACGCCGATTGTTGCTGTTTCGATTCTCTATCATGTAGGATCGAAAAACGAAGTTGAAGGACGTACAGGTTTTGCTCATTTCTTCGAGCATCTCATGTTCGAAGGTTCGGATAACATTCCACGCGGCGATTATGACAAAATCACCCTGACCGCCGGTGGAACGCTGAATGCAAACACTTCGCAGGACCGCACCTATTACTATGAACTGCTTCCAAGCAACCAGATCGAACTTGGTCTGTGGCTCGAATCGGAAAGGCTGGTACATCTCCGGATCGACAGCACAGGTGTTGAAACCCAGCGTGCAGTAGTAAAAGAAGAGCGCAAGCAATCGTACGACAACCGTCCGTATGGTTCCATTATCGAGAAAACAATGGCTAATGCGTATAAGATTCATCCATACAAATGGACACCCATTGGCGATCCAAAAGACATAAACCAGGCTACGCTTCAGGAATTCATGGATTTCCACGGCACATATTATGTACCTAACAATGCAACCTTATCCATTGCCGGTGACCTTGACATTGAAAGCACAAAAAAAATGATCGAAAAGTACTTCAACGATATTCCACGCGGCAATAAGGAACTTTACAGACCCAGCGTAGTGGAACCTGAAAAAACCGCTGAGGTTCGCGAAACCGTGTACGACAACATTCAATTGCCAGCCGTAGTTATGTCGTACCATATGCCGGCCCAGGGCACACCCGATTCGTATGCCCTTTCGATGTTAACCACCTTACTTTCGGACGGACAAAGCTCACGCATGAACAAAGCTATTGTTGACCAGCAACAAAAAGCGCTTCAGGTTATGTCGTTCCCCTTTGCTCTTGAAGATCCGGGCTTGTTCCTGATTTTCGGACTTGTTAATATGGGAGTTGAAACTGCTGATCTTGAAAAAGCAATAGAAAACGAAATCGATAAAGTAAAAACCGACGAGATATCAGATGCAGAGTTTCAAAAACTCCGCAATAAAGTTGAGAACGACTTTGTAACCGGGAACAGCACCATGGCTGGAATTGCCGAGAACCTGGCAAACTACCATGTATATTTCAAAGATGCCAACCTCATCAATACCGAAATTGACCGGTATATGAAAGTTACTCCTGCCGACCTGAAACGGGTTGCCCAAAAATACCTTACTCCTGAAAACAGGGTGGTTCTGACTTATTTACCGAAAAAAACCGAAAAAAACTAAAGGAGGAGCCAAACTATGAAAAATAAAATAATTTCAATTATTGCAGCATTGATCATTACCCTTCCTCTGGCTGCGCAGGTAAAGAAAGTTAAAAAGGCGATTCCTGCCGTTATTCCGGTAGCTGCTCCTGCTCTTGATCGCAGTATCAGGCCCCAGGCAGGTCCTGCACCTTTAATCAAGATAGGGGAATACGAGTCGTTCGAGTTAGCCAACGGGTTAAAGGTTTTTGTGGTTGAGAACCATAAAATTCCTCGTTTGTCGTATTCACTGGTATTAGATAAGGATCCGGTTTACGAAGGCGATCTGGCAGGTTACTCTGATTTCACAGGCCAGCTGATGCGCACCGGTACTACAACCCGCACCAAGGACCAGATCGACGAACAAGTGGATATGTTAGGTGCAAGCCTGAATACGTCTGCTGAAGGAATGTCGGCAAGCTGTCTGACAAGGCATAACGAATCACTGCTCGCTATTATGTCGGATGTGCTGATGAATTCAACTTTCAAAGCAGAAGAGTTGGAGAAGATCCGCACTCAGTCGCTATCAGCACTCGAAGCCGATAAAAATGACCCTAAAGCTATTTCGCAGGTTGTAAATTCCGTTCTCGTTTACGGGAGCAACCATCCTTATGGCTTAAATGCATCGGAAGAGTCGGTAAAGAAGATCACTCTTGAGAAGTGCAACGATTATTATCATACCTACTTTAAACCCAATGTTGCATACCTGGCTATTGTTGGTGATATTACACTGACAGAAGCCAAGCCACTGGTTGAGAAATATTTCGGCGGATGGCAGAGCGGCGACGTGCCTAAGGCAAACTATGCAACTCCAAAGGCACCTGCCAAAACCACGGTAGCAATCGTTGATCGTCCAAATTCGGTTCAGTCGACAATTAACGTCACTTATCCTGTCGATCTCAAACCGGGCTCACCTGATGAAATCAAAGTAAAACTCACAAACAGCATTCTGGGTGGCGGTACTTTCAGGCTATTCAACAACCTGCGTGAGAAACACGGATGGACATACGGCGCTTATTCAAGCCTTCAGTCCGATAAACTGATAGGGAAGTTCAACGCAACGGCTGAAGTAAGAAACCCGGTAACTGACAGTTCATTTACTGAAATCCTTTCCGAGATGGGCCGTATCCGCAGCGAACCGGTTCCTGATGATGAGCTGAATATGGTTCGGAATTTTATGATGGGAAATTTTGGCCGCTCACTGGAGAACCCTTCGACAGTTGCCAATTTTGCAATCAATACCGCCCGTTACAACCTTCCGAAGGATTATTATTCGACCTATCTTACTAAACTCGCAGCCTTGACTTCAGTTGATGTTCAGCTTACTGCACAGAAATATATCAGGCCCGATAATGCATACCTCCTTGTAGTTGGTAAAGCTGAAGATCTGGTTCCAAAACTCAGGAAGTTTGCAAAAAGCGGTGAAGTATTGTATTACGACATTGAAGGGAAACAATATGATCCTTCTAAAAAGTTAAAACCAGCTCCTGCAGGTATTACAGCAGACCAGGTGATAAATAATTATATTACCGCTATAGGTGGTGTAAAAAAGCTCAAAAAGATAAAGGATGCAACTATAAATGCAGGTGCTAGCATGCAGGGAATGCCTATTTCGTTCGATCTGTACTACAAAGCTCCTGATAAAATGCTGTTGCAGATTGGTTCGGGCGCCATGGTATTTGCCAAACAGATTTATAATGCCGGAAAAGGTATCTCCTCCTCCCCTATGAGTGGCGAAACAAAAGCAATGGAAGACGATGAACTGTCGGGCATGAAAGAACAGGCTATGATTTTCCCTGAGATGTATTATGCCACACTGGGTTATACAATCGAACTTCTTGGCATCGAAGAACAGAAAGATCAGAAGCAATATTATAAGGTACAGGTAAATAAAGGCGGCGACAGAAAGGACACGGATTATTACGATGTTCAAACCGGCTTTAAAATGCGTTCGGAAAGCAAGGAACAGCTGACCGATTTCTCAGATTATAAAGCAGTCGACGGAATTATGTACCCTTATGCCATGACTCAGAATATGGGACAACAAACCATCAATTTTGTTGTTTCATCCATCAAACTGAATTCAAAGCTAAAAGACGATCTCTTTGAAATTAAATAAGCAATTCGCTTTTACAGGCAGGAAAGGCAGGGCGTAAAGTCCTGCTTTTTTTTTCTGTTTCAAGTCTCATCAGAGGAGAATAGAAAAAAGCACTTACAATTAATTTTTAAAGTGCTTTTTTATTGCTGTACATTAAACTGTACGCCCAAGTCCGCTGCAAGGACATATTTCGAACGGCCTTGTTCTATTTTATTGTTTTTAAAAATCGGTTAAACCCCCGCAATTTATTGCAGCAAATTAGTTTCTAGAAATTTTTACCGCAAAGGTCGCAAAGTGACCGCAAAGAACCGCAGAGATAGATCTTCACGCTTTGCGTTTATCAGGGATGAAATAATGGCAGAAGCCCGAATCAGAAATATTGCCAACTTTTCACGCTTTTTAGAAACTGCAGCCTTTTCAAATGGTGAGATGGCTAATTATTCCAACATCGCTTCTGAATGTGGTGTAAGTGCCCCAACAGTGAGGGAATACTTTCAGATACCTGAAGATACACTCACAGGTCGTTTTCTTCCCAGCTTTCAAAAAAAACCAAAGCGCAGAGTGATTCTGGCGCCTAAATTCTACTTCTTTGATGTGGGGATTGTAAATTACCTTCTAAAAAGAGGCAAAATTGAAATGGGCAGTGAGGCTTTTGGCCATGCTTTTGAGCATTTTATTTATCAGGAAATCTATGCCCACAGTAACTATTCAGGGTTGGAATATCCAATACATTATTGGCGTACAGCCTCTCAGCTGGAAGTTGACTTTATTTTGGGCGACCATGAAGTGGCAATTGAAATAAAAGCGACCCAGAATGCCAATCCCCGCCATGCGAAAGGACTGAAAAACTTTGCAGAAGAATATACTGTTAAAAAACTCCTTCTCATAACCAACGACCCCTTTCCCCGTCAAATGGGGGAAGTTTTGGTTTTGCCCTGGCAGATATTTTTAAAAAGTCTGTGGGCAGGCGAAATCATAGCATAAAATAGCTTGAAGGAAGTCTTGAAGGGCTGTTCATCCATGCTGCTAATTGTGGTTGAATCGATATTTAAGGGGAGAGGTTTTCCCTCACGAAAATGCAATTACAGCAATGGCCAGTAAAGCCATTAAAATTCCAATCCTGTTCAGTACCGAAAGTTTCTCTCCAAAAAAGAAATATCCTGAAACGGCAGCTATAAAAATCAGGGCAGCATTAAAAACAGGGATAAAGAGAGAAATAGGAAGAATATACAAACCTTTGATAAAAAAATAAGTAGAGAACCAGTTCAAAACGCCCAACAGTACTCCGGCCCCCATATCTTTCCAGGTGATTTTCAGCCTTCTGTTAAAAAGCCGTAAAAGCATGATGATAGAACCAATGGCGAATGCAGTCAGAAATGTAACAGTCAGAAACTGGATTTCGTCGCGGCCCGGATAATACACACCCGAAAGCTTCATTAAACTATCATTGGCTCCGGTTCCAAAGAATAACAATACCGGCAAAAAGAGGTATTTTTTTTCAACCGGACCATCATTCTTCGCGGTATTGATAAGGTAAAAGGCAGCCAAAGCAGCGGCAATACCTGTAATCTGCATAAAATTCATAGGCTCGGCCAACAGCAGGAAACCAACAGCAACTGACAGAATAATTGACATTTTACCTGAGACGACAGTCATGGCGACTCCGACCTTCTGAGTGGAAACTGCGAAAACTAAAAATGTCAGGATAAAGCTCATTCCTGTGAAAACTGCCATCACCAGCCACGGCTGTTCGAAAAGGGAATTCACCTGATTCGCCTGCGAACCGCTGAAATATCCGGAAACGGAAGCTATCAGGTAGCTAATGGTTATAGCAGGCAAAATATTGATACCGAATTTATCGAAATATTTGAACGTAAAGAAAATGCAAACAGAAAAGAAAAGTGCTGAAAGTAGGTAAAGCATAATATTCAGAGTTATAAACTGGAAATGCATATGGAATAAAGCCTATAAGACTGAATTGCTCATAGCATTCACGTTGCAAGTTTACCGATTTATCTCTAATTTTACCACTCAAATATTTTTCGATATGAAATCCTTATTATTCTTTTTAAGCTTCTTCTTTATTGCAGCAACAGCATTCTGTCAACAATCAACCTCTTCAGGACTGGGCAACCTGAAGAAAATGAAAAAGACTGACAATGGGCTGATCCTGGAAACCAGTTTTGGGAAAGCCCAGGTACTTGTGTACAATGCAGGCATTGTGCGCATCAGAATCTGCAAGAGCGATTTTGAGCCCGATTTTTCCTATGCCGTAATTGCAAGTCCGGAGAAAACAAACTTCAAAATTCTGGAAACAGAAGGTTTGGTTACATTGATTACCGATTCAGTCAGGCTGGATATTTCAACTGATCCTGTCCGTTTCAAATTTCTGACCACGGGTAATCGTGTTATTAATCAGGATGACTCTTCGTTGGGAACCAACTGGGTTGGCGACGAAGTAACTACTTATAAAAAACTACAGGATGGTGAGAAATTTATAGGTCTGGGTGAGAAAACCGGTAATCTCGACCGTCGCGGCGAGGCTCACATCAACTGGAATACCGATAATCCGGCCTACCAGGTTGACGACGATGAACTATACTCTACATTCCCGTTTTACATAGGCATTCATCATGGCATGAGTTACGGAATCTTCTTCGATAACACGTACAAGAGTATTTTTAACTTTGGCGCATCAAACGACAGGTTCTCATCTTTCGGGGCTGAAGGAGGCGAAATGAATTATTATTTTATTTATGGGAAAAACATTCGGCAGATTATAAATCAATACACACTGCTCACCGGTCGAATTAATATCCCTCCTGTCTGGTCGCTTGGATTCCAGCAGTGCCGATGGAGCTATTTTCCCGACAATGAAGTGCTGAGCATGGCACGCACCTTCCGCGAGAAGAAAATCCCACTGGATGTACTTTACCTCGACATTCACTATATGGATGCCTATAAGATATTTACCTGGAATTCGGATCGTTTCCCAAAACCTTCGGATATGCTGGGCAAGTTAAAAAACATGAATGTTCATACCACTGTTATTGTCGACCCGGGAATTAAAGTCGAAAAAGGCTATAAAGCATGGGAAGAAGGTGTAAAGCAAAACTATTTCATCAAGTATCCTGACGGGCAGGACTATTCGGCCCAGGTATGGCCAGGGTGGTGTAATTTCCCTGATTTCACCAAACCGGTAGTCCGTAAATGGTGGGGCGACAATTTCGCTCCTATGATCAGTGATGGCATCGAAGGATTCTGGACCGATATGAATGAAATTGCTTCCTGGGGTGGCGGTTTTACGCCTTCGCTGATAAACCTCGACTGGGACGGCCAATTAGCCAGCTACCGCAAAGCGAAGAATGCCTATGGATTGCAGATGTCGCGCAGCACCTATGAGGGCACCCGCAGCCTTATGAACGGCAAAAGGCCATTAACCCTTACCCGGGCATCCTACGCAGGAGCTCAGCGCTACACAGCTATCTGGACAGGCGATAATGTTGCATCCGACGAGCATATGATGCTGGGTTGCCGGCTTGTAAACTCACTGGGAGTAAGCGGGATGGCATTTGCAGGAGTAGATGTGGGAGGGTTTATAGGAATAACTCCGGCAAAACTCTTTGGCAGGTGGATGACGATCGGTGCTTTTACACCATTTTTCAGGGTTCATAAAGCAAGCAACGAAAATTCGTCAGAGCCATGGACGTATGGTGAAAGTATTGAGAATATTTCGCGCAATTATATCTCGCTTCGCTACCGGCTGATGCCATATCTGTATTCGGCCTTCGCTGAAGCACATACAAGCGGTATACCGGTTAGCCGTACTTTGGTTATGGATAATACCTATGACGAGAAATGCTGGTATTATATTTACCAGCAACAGTTTATGTTCGGCCCTTCTATTCTGGTTGCCCCGGTTGAAAGCACCAAGGAAATTACAAAGGTTTACTTACCGAAAGGACAATGGTTCAATTTTTTAAATGGACACCAATATGAAGGCGAACAGGAAATCCTGATTGAATGCCCGCTCGATAAACTGCCTGTATTCGCTAAAGGCGGCAGTATAATCCCTATGCAGACCCTTACACAGAGCACATCTGAAAAACCGTCGGATACACTTTTCGTTCATGTATATTTTGGCAGCGAAGCTTCGTCATTCAGTTATTATGAGGACGACGGCCTGACCTATGCCTACGAAAAAGGAAATTCCATAACTTCAGGCATGAGTTTCATGCCGGCTGACAAAAAGATGGTAATTGAGCCGCTTTCATCACCTATGTATACCAGCAAATTCAAAACTATTGCACTTATGCTTCATGGGTTCGAATCTGTGGCTCCACATATGCGCGTAAACGGTACAGATGTTACCCCTAAAGCAGTTGCTATCGATCTGTACAATTCGATTAAGCCCAACGATCCGTTATGGTTCGACAGCCGTAAAATGGAACAGAAAATTCTGGTTATTGATAATGTACAGGCAAATATTAAAACTGAAATCTCCTGGTAGATTCCTGTGATTCAGGTTATACCATCCTTAGAACTGACAAAAGCTATTTCCCGGCTTTTGTCAGTTCAATTATTTTAATATTCTTGGCGAAAGTAGCATAAGCTGATAATACACAAATCACAAACCCATAATACCCATCCAGGAAACCAAGTTTAAAAATATAATCGCGTTTAAATTTCCAGGTGCTTTTAATAATGGCAGCTAACAATGTAGTACTTTTTCCATTCGCAAGGGCTTCCTTTGCAGCAATTTCTGTAAATTTATTAATCTGATCCAAATGCTGCCGGATGGAATAATAGGAATAATGCAAAAGGTCACCATCAATTCGTTGAATCATGCATTCTTCCTTCATAATAACCCTGTCGTGAGGATTATCCCCGCCCCATTCGCCTTTGCGCCGGTCCCAAAGCCGGAGTTTTATATCAGGATACCATCCGCAATGCCTGATCCATTTACCCAGATAATTATTTAAGCGGCTGAATGAATACCCATCAGCCTGCCAGTTGGCTTTTACATTCAATACAGATTTCCTGAGTGTATCCGACAACATTTCGTCGGCATCGAGTGACAGAATATAATCATAACGTCCCTGACTTGCAGCCCAGGCTTTTTGCTGAATATGACCTGAAAAGGCATGTTTGATAAACCTAACACCAAAAGGCTGACATAGTTTTTCAGTATCGTCAGTCGAAAATGAATCAACCACAACGATCTCATCGGCAATACCTTTAAGCGACTCAAGGCAACGCACAATATTTCTTTCTTCGTTAAACGTAATGACTACCGCGGATAATTTTACCATTTGGTTATGGATTGCTGGTGCAAATATCTGATTATTTTATTAAAACATAAGGTTATAAAAAGGCCAGATCATTTAAATAAATGTGTTTTCAGTGAATTCTGATTATTGTACAGCAGTTCATAAAATAAATAGGCATGAATTGCTTCATGCCTATTTACCACAAAATCAAAAAATATCAATCCCTATTTGCCTGTGCTACCTTCGGCAGAAGGTGCAGTAACCGCATTCCCTTTTGCAGCAGGGGCAATGTCCGAAACACTTCCTTTGAGTTCAATTTTTGCAGTTTTTGCAGGTGTCAATTTCATTTGATCAAGGCTGCCTCCGGTATTTGCAGGTGCATCTTTCTTCGCAGAAACAGGTATGTCAAAATTGCTGCTTTCAGTTTCAACCGGCAATGTTTTTGCCTTAGGAAGAACCATTTGATCGAGGCTTCCACCCAAATTTGCAGGATTTGCAGCTTTGTCAACAGGAGCAACATAATCAAGTGATGAAATCCCGGTTGAACCGGCATCATAACTCATACTCCTGCTTTGTGAAAGGTTGTAAGCAGCAGGATCAATATATTTACCCTTTTGCGAAGCTGATTTTTCCTGTTCAGCAACAAAAGGAATATTCCTCATATGAGCATCATTACGAACACCTTTTACTTCCCAGCTGACTTTCACATTCGGCAAACTGGTGGCGATTTCAAATGTGTTATTTTCAACTTCCCTGCTTATAATTGCCTGAGCAAAAGCGCCTATTACTGTTAACTGGTAACGGAAATCTTTATTAATAGCTTCAAAATAGTCAGGAAGTGATACTACGGCTTTACCGTTGGCATCGGTAGTAATATTACCGCTGTAGAAGTTTATTACTTCATTGCTTTCGGCTGCAGCATGCATCAGCATTTTATTTTCAGGATCGAGAGGGTGATCCATAGTAAATGCCTTCACTCCTACTACAGTAAAATCGCCATTCACCCAAACTTTACCGGTAGTATTATCAATTCTCATCCTTTCGCCGCCGCCGCCAAGTTCGAAAATCTGTAGATCATCGGTAGCAGGATTGTTACGGATATTCCACTGATTTACGCCTGCTTTTACAAAACGTAATGCGGCATCACCACTTTCTCCATCAATATCAACAACGGAAAAACTACTGCTCGACCGCACGCGGACTCCGGTAGAACCTCCGTGTAATATATCTAATTTATAAGCTGGAGACGTTGTTTCGCCGATACCAACATTACCAGTTGCATCCTGTATTACAAAGCGGCTTCCGCCACCGCCAAGTTCAAATATTTCGAGGTAATCATCAGCCGGACGGTTGCGGATGTTCCATTGGTTTACACCTGCTTTAACAAAACGCAAAGCAGCATCACCACTTTGTCCATCAATGTCAACAACTGAAAAACTATTGGACGACCGCACCCGGATTCCGGTGGAACCTCCGTGTAGTACATCCAATTTATATGCAGGAGCCGTCGTTTCGCCGATACCAACATTACCAGTTCCATCCTGGATAACAAAACGGCTTCCGCCACCACCAAGTTCAAATATCTCGAAATAATCATCAGCCGGACGGTTGCGGGTATTCCACTGGCCAACTCCGGCTTTCTGGAAACGTAAGGCTGCGTCACCGCTGGCTGCATCAATATCTACAACTGAGAAGCTGTTATCCGAACGACTTCTGATACCTGTTGAACCATTATGCAATACATCCAGTTTATATGCCGGTGAAGTAGTTTCGCCGATACCAACATTTCCGGTTGCATCCTGGATTACAAAACGACTTCCGCCACCGCCGAGTTCAAATATCTCCAGGTAATCATCTGCCGGACGATTGCGGATGTTCCATTGATTTACTCCTGCTTTAGCAAAACGCAAAGCGGCATCACCGCTGGCGGCATCAATATCCACAACAGAGAATGAAGCAGAAGATTTGCTTCGGATACCTGAAGATCCGGTGTTTTCAACATCCAACTGATAAGCAGGTGCTATTGTAGCACCTCCACCAATACCTACGTAACCGGTTGCATCCTGTATTACCATACGGCTTCCGCCACCACCGAGTTCAAATATTTCCAAATAATTGTCGGCAGGACGATTACGCATATTCCACTGATTTACTCCAGCTTTAGCAAAACGCAATGCAGCATCTCCATTTAAAGCATCTATATCAACAACTGAAAAACTATTATCAGAACGAATCCGTGCACCGGTTGAGCCATTATGCAGTAAATCAAATTTATAGGTAGCTGCATTTGTCCCAACCCCAACATTTCCACTTGCATTATTATTATAGATATCGCCTGTGCCGTTTAATGTCCAATAGTTAGTTCCTAAACCACTTGAAGCAGTTGGTGCCCAGGCTGTCCCATTCCACACAAGCGCATCGCTCACTAATGGTGCTGTTGCGGATACAGGGGAAGACTGAATTTTTACAACTGAAGGATTTGGGTAAGTACCACCAAGATCGCCTCCGGCAGCTCCTGTAACATTTGCGCCCGGAGCCCAGGCTGTTCCATTCCATACCAATGCTTCATTTAATGCAGGAACGGTAGCTGATACTGGTCGCGTTTGAAGTTTTACAACTGTTGGATTTGGATAACTAGCGCCAAGGTCTCCACTGGCTAATCCGGTAACGGTAGGACCAGGTGACCACTCAGTGCCATTCCAGATCAAACCTTCATAACTTGTTGGCAATACTGTTGAAATCGGCAATGATTGTATGCGAACGACAGATGGGTTAGGATATGTTCCACCCAGATCGCCACCGGCTGTACCAGCAGAAGACCCAGCGTTTTCCGCATATTTTGCATAAGGTACACTCAGGAACTGATTTACAGAAGAAATCGTATAGGCACTTCCACCGGTTGGATCAATTTCTGTTTTTAGAAAATACGGACCATTCGTCCAGTCGATGGCTGGAAAAGAACCTGTTAAAACTGACCCGGCACCAATTTCAAGACTAATAAGACCGTTGTTATTGGATGTAAGGGAATGATTTTCAGAAAAAATTACGGTTCCGGAAGCAGTACCCTGCAGAACACTGAGCTTAACTCCAACACTTTGATTCGTGACAAGAAATCCTGAAGAATTCCGGATAACACTCTGGTAGCTCATCATATCTGGTGACTGAGCCTTTAAAGTTGATACTAAAGACTGTGAAAATAGAATAACAACCAGTAAAATAAATGACAGTAAAGATTTTGTTTTCATAGGTCTAGAATTAATTTAATGAATCGGATTTGTAGAGATTAACAATAAAATACCATTAGTTTTTAATTATTTTGAATGAACGAAGCTCTGATTTCCCATTAAGAACTTTAAGTAAGTAAATACCTGCTGGCATACTTTGCATTGGAATTCCGGAAACACTGGATTCCATATTCTTCGAAATCAATAATTTGCCATCTGCATCGAACAAAAGGTAAACCATATGTTCGGGATTCAGGATGCCGATATTGAGGTTTACCTGCGACACCGTAGGATTAGGATAAACAGTAAGCTGAAGATTAATGTTTGGATTTTCAACTACGCCTACATTAAAAAATTCATAGGGTTGCTGAACTCCCTGATTTGCGGAACCATTTGTTCCGGTAGCAGAAGTAAAGGCAACTTGCCCAACGGAGTAACTTATACTACCACCACTTCCTGATGAGCTACCTCCTACTGCAGTAACAGCATTCTGGGCATTCAACACATTGAAAACCATGCTCGCACATAGCAGGGCAAATAATTGCCTGATGTTTTTTTTCATAAAACGGACTTTTGAGGGGTTAGAAATTAAGTAATACGAAGAGTTTATTTGATTTAAAATAATTACAATACGCCTAATCCTATTATTGGGCAATAAGTGCTTTGGACAATAACTTCAGAATTCTGAAAAGCTAAACTTCACATGAATAACCAAACTTATCTTAACTCCCAATAAAAATGATAATTTTCAACCGCATAAAAAATTAAAAACGCTGTAAGACTTTAAAATATCAAACCGTATACAAGTTGCAAAATAGTGCAATTAAAAATATTTACTTATGCAAAATCAAAAATATGAAATTTTGTTTATTCAAAATCAAGTAGCATACTCAAAAATACAACTTTAACAAAAAATTAACATGTAAGCCATTGCCGGAATAAATTCATTTTACGGATAATATCCGGCAATGGCCTGTAATAAACAAAGTTCAATTCTATAAAACACTTTCCGGTGGCAGTGAGTCTGCGGTACCCGAATCTCCGAAAACAATAACCGAATTGGCCGGATTATGCAGCCAGGCAGCTTTTCGCAATTTATCAAAGTTTATAGAGCCGGTAATGTACTTCCGGCTTTGGCTGTTGTAGGTTTCGTCAATGGCTATAAAATCATTTTGACTTACATCACTCATATTTTCGCAACTTACATATACACGCAAAACATGGTCGTTCGAAATATGATAGTCGACGCCGGTATGTAGTTTTTTATATTCATATTTGTATCCATAGCGTAAAGCGGCAATATCGCTAAGCACAGCTGATGAAGTTGGATAACGTCCCGCTCCTTTGCCATATATAAACTGTTCGTCAGCCAGGCGTGTGCCTATAATTACTCCATTAAACTCAAAGCGAACATTAAACAGCTGGCTTCGCGGACCGACAAAGGTTGGTAGCACATATGCAGCTACATCTGTGTGATTAACCCTGTGTGCTCGGGCTACCAGTTTTATACTGTACCCTTTTTCCTTTGCATAAACGCTGTCGGCAGGATGAAGCTGGGTAATGCCTTTGCACATAATATCGTCTGGAGCTGACACAATTCCATATGCATGATTCAGGATAATTGTAAGTTTATTGGCAGCATCGGTACCCTCCACATCCAGTGACGGATCAGTTTCGGCAAATCCGAGTTGCTGGGCTAATTTCAATGCTTCATCGTATGGCATTCCATCCTCGTTCATGCGGGTAAGAATGTAATTTGTGCTTCCATTAATAATGCCGGTTACTGAATTGAGCATATCATTGTCATAATACTCCTCCAGGTTACGGATTACCGGAATACTACCACAAACGGCAGCTTCATAAAGGAATGATGTTTTGTTTTCATCCTGTAGCTGAAGCAATTCGGCCAGGTGAGCAGCAATCATTTTTTTATTTGCGCTAACCACAGCTTTACCGCTGCCAAGCGATGTTGATACTATATGCCATGCAGCTTCGGCATCATCAATCAACTCAACCACAACGTTTATTTCCGGATCATTCAACAACAGATCAGCCTCTGTGGTGAATAATTCCGCAGGTGCATTACGTAGTTTATCAGGATGCTTTATACATATCCGTTTGATTTCGGCCTGCAGTGTTGGTGTTTGCTTCAATACACGGTATATCCCCTCGCCTACTACACCAAAGCCGAAAAGCCCGATGATGAGTTTTTTATCGTATGTCATTTTTGTTTTGTTAAATTAATAGATTTTTTATGTGAGTAGTCGGAAGACGGAAGACGGAAGTCGGAAGGCGGAAGGCAGAAGGCAGAAGGCAGAAGGCAGAAGGCAGAATACACAATATTCAATCCCATCAATCCCCTCAATTCCTTCAATCCCATCAATCCCATCAATCCAACTACCCCTTCACCTTATCAAACGCCTGCTGCAAATCGCTTATAAGGTCATCAGCGCCTTCAATTCCACATGATAAACGGATTAGTGAATCATTGATACCTGAAGCCAGTCGCGTTTCGCGAGGGACCGATTTATGTGTCATCTGCGAAGGGTGGCAAAGTAAACTCTTAACCCCGCCCAGGCTTTCGGCCAGCTTGAAATATTTTGTAGCTGTTACAAATGCTAAAGCAGCTTCTTCAGTATCGTTTTTAAGGGAGAATGAGATCATGCCGCCGAACAGGCCATTTTGCTGAACACTGGCTATTTCATGGTTTTTATGAGATGGCAGGCCTGGATAGTTTACATGATCCACATCAGGATGAGATGCCAGGAAAGCTGCAATTTTTACGGCATTTTCACATTGACGTTCCACACGCAAGGCAACAGTTTCAATACCACGAATCACCAACCAACAGTCGTGAGGCCCCAAAACCCCTCCCGACGAATTCTGTATGAATTTAATTTCGTCAGCGAGTTTTTCGCTGTTAACCACAACCAGTCCGGCCAGCAGGTCCGAATGACCGCCCAGATATTTTGTTCCGCTATGCATTACAATATCAGCACCCAGTTCAATAGGATTCTGAGCCACCGGCGTGGCAAAAGTATTATCAATAACAACGAGTGCGCCGACTCCGTGAGCCAGGTGTGCTATAGTTTTAATATCCGAAATTTTCAGGGTTGGATTAGTAGGCGATTCGAGCCAGACCAATTTGGTGTTTTCATTCAGGTAGAGCGATACATTTGAAGCATCGGTAGTATCTACATAGTGAATTTTAATGCCGAATTTCTGGTAAATATGAGTGAAAAGCCTGTAAGCCCCGCCGTAAATATCGTCGACAGCAACAATTTCGTCGCCCGATTTCAGCGTTTTAAGAATGGCATCAATAGCGGCAAGACCGGTAGCAAAAGCGAAACCTGCAAACCCGCCTTCAAGTTGGGCGATAATTTTCTCAAGAGCGGCACGCGTTGGATTGTTGGTGCGGGCATAGTCGTAGCCCTTGTTTACACCGGGTGCTTCCTGTACATAAGTTGCAGTCTGGTATATTGGCACCGATATGGAACCGGTAAGTTCGTCAACAGGAATGGAATGGATGATACGGGTAATTTTGTCCATGGTATGTGATTTTTATTGATTTATATTTTGAGGATCACTTACCTGGAAAGGCTACCGGAAAGAGCATAAAAAAAGCTCTTCCGATAAGTCAGAAGAGCTTTGAAGATATAGCGTATACGATATCGCAAAACTGATTCCAATCTTATCTTTCCGCCTTTCGACGGTTGGATGTGGCACCTTGTCCGGTAAAAGTCGGACAGGTTGTCAAGGCTTCAAAGGTCCATTTCCCTCAGCCTTTCTTGATAAGTGATGGTAGTAAAGAACTGCTGCAAAAATAAGAAGATTTTAAATACCTCAGCAAATAAGATCTAAATTTATTCTGTTTTCAGAATTTCAGAAATTGTCTAAATTTTAGAATTGAAGTGATTTATCAAGTTATTTGCTCAATCTACTGTCAGGCTGAGAAGCCTGCCCTGAGCCTGCCGAAGGGGAGTCGAAGCCCACTAAATCATCTCAATATTTTCGGCTTAGCGTTGAACGAGTGCATTTCGACTTCGCTCAATGTGACAGAAATACAGGGTTTTGATGCCTGAAAGTGGTTTTTATCATTTTTAGATAGTTACTCAGCCCCTGGCTGAAATCCTTTTCCTCATCAAAGCCAGTGATACAATCGCTGAACTTAAGTAAGCCCGTTTTGTTTACTTATCTTTAACACAAATTCAAATGCACCGATTCATATTATTTATTTTTGCCTTTCTGCTGGTAGCAGGTTGTAAAAGCAATACCGTAAAAAACGAAAACAAGATGGATATATCAGTAAATGGATTAAAAACAGATACGGCAACTTTTGCAGCAGGATGTTTCTGGTGTGTGGAAGCGGTTTTTCAGGAACTTAAAGGAGTTCATTCAGTTACTTCGGGATATACCGGAGGGAAAATCAAAAAGCCGACTTACCGCGAAGTTTGCTCAGGCCTTACCGGCCATGCCGAAGCCTGCCAGATAGTTTATGATCCGTCTATTATTTCGTACGACGATCTGCTCGAAGCTTTCTGGAAAAGCCACGACCCTACCACCCTGAACCGGCAGGGTTCCGATCAGGGCACTCAATATCGTTCCGCCATTTTTTACCATAACGAAGAGCAGAAAAACAAGGCTGAATCCTATAAAACAAAACTTAATGCCGAAAAAGCATTCGACAATCCCATTGTAACTGCCATCAGCCCGGCTGAGGCTTTCTTCACTGCTGAAGACTATCATCAGAATTATTTTAATCAAAATGGGAATGCTCCTTATTGCAGCTTTGTTATTGCTCCCAAACTCGAGAAATTCAGAAAAGTATTCAAGGAGAAGGTAAAATAGGATTTTACATTATGAAATGCGGATATTTTTCAAGCAGTTCGAAAGCTGGCAAGTATTAACGACTTCTCTTTCTACACCTTAATTTTCTGCTACACTAATCCGATTTACACTTTTAAAGATATAGGGAAAAGTTGTCCTCAATAATTCTGATTGCAGCTAATTGTATTGTCCGAAGAAAAGAAAAAGGTTTTACATCTCATCTGCTTACATGTTTAATCTTTTAGTAATTTCGCCCACTTCAAACTAAACGAATTGCACTAGAAATGGCCGTTTAGCAGATCAAACCACACTTTAAACCGAATCACCATGAGTTTAAAATCCTTTTTGTTTGCCCTTGTCGTATTTTTATTTTTTTCCGTTTCAGCGAGCGCTCAGAATGTTTCAGCCATAAACAGCCGACTCGACAGCCTTCTGACTGTCCTTGAAACAAATAACAAGGCAATGGTGTCGGTTACAATAACACAAAGCGGTAAAATACTGTACAGCCGGGCAACAGGTTTTATTGACAACACAGGGGCTTCTCCTGTTGCATCAACACCCGAAACCCGCTACCGCATAGGTTCTATCAGTAAAATGTTTACATCGGTAATGATACTGCAGTTGGTGGAGGAGAAAAAACTTTGCCTTGAAACCCCGCTGTCGAAGTTTTTCAGGAAAGTACCTAACGCTGATTCAATCACCATAGCCGACCTATTAAATCACCATAGCGGGTTGTTCAATTTCACCAATAGCGAGGAGTATCCCAAATGGATGACCGAAGCCCGCACCCGCAAGCAAATGCTTGAATTAATAGAAGGACAAAAACCTGTTTTTGCACCCCGCGAAAAAGGGGAATACAGCAATACCAATTTTGTGCTTTTGGGATACATCATTGAAGATCTTACCGGAAAATCGTACCAGGAAAATCTATCAACACGGATTACCTTACCCTTAGGATTAAAAAACACGCTGTATGCAGGCAAAGTAAATCATGCTGCCAATGAGGCATCCTCTTTCGAATATGCCGACGGGAAATGGATTATGCTGCCCGAAACAGATATGAGCATACCGGGTGGTGCCGGTTCGGTACTTTCGACCACGCCTGATTTAAATGAGTTCATTTCGGCACTTTTCGATGGAAAGCTTATCAGTGAAAACTCCTTAAAAAGTATGACCAGCCTGAAAGACAATTACGGACTCGGTATTTTCAAAATACCATTCTACGAAAGATCATCTTACGGGCATACTGGCGGAATTGATGGATTTTCTTCAACACTTGGTTATTTTCCTGCCGATAGAGTTTCCCTGGCATTCTGTTCAAACGGGCTGAATTACAAAATGAATGATATTCTGATAGGCATTCTCAGTTTGTATTTCGAAAAACCATACACTATGCCTTCCTTCAATACAGTAAGCCTGCCTTTGGTGAATTTATCGGCATACGAAGGCGAGTATACCTCCGAGCAACTGCCACTTGTAATTACTGTGCGCATGGATGGTGATAATCTTACTGCCCAGGCCACCGGTCAGCCAGCGTTTCCGCTTGAGGCCACATCGACCACTGAATTCCGTTTCGATAAAGCCGGCATTGTAATGATATTCAGCATTTCAGATACCGGAGAAGTAAATGGATTTACTTTGCGACAGGGCGCCGATTATATTTTCAAGAAAGTTATAAAATAAATACACCATTATTATCCGGAATGCGAGGATACAAATCTATGTATTGCGCTTTCAATCAGACGGTATGTTGATCTAACATGCTGTTTCCGGATTCATTCTACAGCTCAAAAACTGTCTTCTTTCCTCCTGCCTTGTAGAACAGTACATGTGCATCTTCCATAGTAACCAGGCAGCCGTAGCGAACACTTTCGAGGTATGGCCTGATCACTTCGAAGAAAGCTTCAATTTTCGGCCCTTCGTCGATAATTTCGACCACTACCGGAAGTTTGTCGTTTGTTTCCCAGAATTTTGCCGAATGAACAATACTGCTTCCGCCATAGCCCATTGTTCCCTTTACTACCGTAGCACCGGCCAAGCCGTTTCGTCTTGCTGCAAAAACCAGCATTTCGTATAAGGGGGTATGTTTCAGTTTATCGGTCGAACTGGTGTACACTCTCAAGACCTTCACATTATCATTGGAGTTCATGATTAAAAGATTTTAGTAAGCATGATACCTGCAAATGTGGCCAGCAACCCGATAAAAATGCTGCTGCCTGTATATAAAAAGAAGTTGAAGAATTCACTGTCGCGAAGCATGGCCATATTTTCGGCAGCAAATGCCGAAAATGTAGTAAAACCGCCGCAGAAACCGACAGTCAGAAACATTCTCCATTCGCTGCTGATAAAATTCCCTTTCTCTGAAATCCCGTAAATAAGCCCAATAAGAAAACAGCCTAATACATTTACAACAAAGGTTCCGAAAGGAAATGACGATGGAAAATAGGTTGTAAAATAGCGTGATGTTAGAAACCTCGACACCGTTCCAAGGAAACCTCCGGTACCAACTATTAATATCATTCTGATCATACGAGTATGCTTAAAGTGAAAAGAGACAAGTGTTTAGAAGCTTTGGGAAATCTAAAAGCCCATTTTGCCGGTTCTTTACTACCTATTGCTCCTGAGTTTCAAAAATAAGCATAGTAATCGAGAAATCATTAGGGATTTACGAATAAACTCCCACGAAGTAAGAGTTTTCAACGTAATAGCTGATAATTATTTTTCTCGCACCATTATTAAAGTCAACTAACCCAGAAGAGATTAGAATTTATAAACAGGAAATTTTAGCTCCCCCCACACATCCGAAATCCGCAATCCGAAATCCGCAATCCGAAATCCATTTCCCTAATTACCCCTTTATTCTTCCATCATCTTCAAACAATGTTGTATCCTGGTCCAGGTATGTTCGATATCATGATCGAGACCAACGCTGAATCGGACCAGGCCTTCGGATAAGCCCATATCGTGTTGTACATCTTCGGGAACTTCGCTCGAAGTGCTTTTACCTGAATTGCTGAATAAGGTTTTAAAATAGCCCAGACTAACAGCAAGGTATCCAACATCATGCATTTCCATCAGTTCCATAAACCTGGAGGCTTTCTCGCTGGTAAGCAGATCGATGGAAAGCATTCCGCCAAATCCGAAATCCGGATTCATCTGGCTTTTCATAATCTCATGACCTTTGTGATCCGGCAAACCAGGATAGCTGATCTTTAAACCGGCTTCTTTCATCTTCAGGGCAAGGTACATGGCATTACGGCTGTGCTGCTGCATACGGATGTGCAGTGTGTGCATATTTTTGAGTATTCCTGACGAACGCAGCGGATCAAGAGCAGGACCCAGCAGCATGGCTGTCCCATTGTTAACGTCAATAAGCGAGCTGATAAACTCGCGTGAGCCACATATAGCTCCGGCAACACAATCATTTTTACCATTGATGAATTTGGTCATGCTGTATACCACAACATGAGCACCCAAAGCCGCAGGCTGAATGATCATAGGTGTAAATGTGTTATCAACCATCAGAATAATGTTATGCTCGTTGGCGATGGCAGCCAATGTCGGAATATCCGATATCTGAAGCATAGGGTTGGTCATGGATTCGGTATAAATAATCCTGGTTTCGGGTGTTATCGCTTTGCGAACAGCATCCGGATCGGTTATATCCACGAACGTTGTATGAATATTAAACTTGGGAAGGTAATTCTGCAAAAAAGCAAAAGTGCCACCATAGGTAGTAACACTCGAAACAATGTGATCACCCGAGCTGCATATCTGCAGAATAGCCGAAGTAATGGCAGCCATTCCTGATGCTGTCACCCATCCTTCTTCAGTACCTTCCATGGAAGCAAGCACATCGGCAAGGTATTTATTACTCGGATTCCAATGTCTTGAATAAAGGAAACAACCCTCCTGCTCTCCATGAAAAACATCAGCCATGGTTTTGGCCTGCAAAAAGGTATATGTAGCCGAATCGGTAATGGATGGATTTACATCGCCAAATTCGCCAAATTGCTTCATTTCGAAAATTGCGCGTGATGGATCGTGTTTCATAGTATATTTTTTTGTGAAATTAATGATTTTTGGAGTTCAAATTTTGATTTGATTTACGAATGCAAAACTATCAGATGTTTATGATATCAGCATTATTTTAGTCATTCTGAATCATTTATTCAATTATTATTTTAATTTTGAATTTATTTTAATCTTTTTACTTTCATTTTGAATTAATCACGTATTAAATATGCAGCAAAACTTTCATCTTGACACACTCGACAAGCGTATTATTGAACAATTAATGAAGGATGCACGCACATCCTACGTGGAAGTTGCCAGGCAATGCAAAGTTACGCATACCGCTGTGCATCAGAGGATCCGGAAAATGAAGGAAGCGGGAATTATTTCAGGGTCCCAGTTGGTATTTAACCATGTTAGCATGGGTTACCTGACCTGTGCTTTTATCGGAATCCAGGTAAACCTCACTTCAACAAGCACGCATAACGAAGTTTTCAATAAAATAAAGCTGATTCCCGAGATCGTCGAATGCCACCATATCTCAGGGAAATACTCCCTGCTTATTAAAATAATTACCCGCAACAACGAGCACCTTAAACAGGTTATTGTAGAGCAGATACAGTCCATCCCCGAAATCTCCTTTACCGAAACCTTTATCTCGCTTCAGGAAGGATTCTCCCGGCAATTGCCAATCGGATAGTTGTGCCTTATAATACTTTAAACTTTCTAAGAACAGAATTTTCGACCATGAAACCCAACAGAGAAAAGCGTCCTGTTTTAAAACTCCGGCTATCCCGAACAGATTATTTACTCGAAACCTTTAATATTATTTTACTGTTGATAATCTGGATAATCCCTGCTATATCATTCCAAAATATGCCCGAGATTATTCCGACCCACTATGGAATCGATGGCCAGGCTGACGGTTGGGGCAGCAGAAGCACTATTTTTATCCTGCCATTTATCAGCCTTTTACTTAGTATTGGACTGAGTACATTGAACCGATTTCCGCATCTGTTCAATTATACTGTAAAAGTTACCGAAGAAAATGCGCTGTATCTATACACCAAAGGAGCCCGGCTTTTCCGGATTGTGAAACTTATACCTGCAATGGTATTCCTTTTCATAGAATGGCAGGTTTGCAACGTATCCGAAAACAATCAACTGCCGGCATGGTTCCTTCCGGTTGTTATAATTATCCCGGTCGTGTTACCGGTTATCATGGCACTAACTCTGTCAAAAGGATCAGCTGCTATAAAGAAGAAGTGAAAATTCATGAAGCATCACAACTTGTCATATAATATATTCGGCTCATTTAGTGATGCTTATACAAATAAATTAACATGAATTATTTTAGTACTTTTGCCAAAATCTATTATCCAAAGCTTTTTATTATGAAGAAATTTTTAATTCTGGTGCAGGTTATTGGTCTTGCTTTATTGATAGCATGTAAATCAGGTGGTACCGGCAAGGGCAGCA
>CAIJPI010000143.1 GCA_903822525.1 uncultured Bacteroidales bacterium
ACTCCGCTCAGCATGACAAAGAAAATGACAAAGGAAATAGAAAATGGGAAAAATAGCCATAATGCTCGTCTCCATTAAGCCCCAACGGGGTTTGGGGTCACCCGTAAAACTCAAAAGTGAAAAACGAATCTTTAACAATCTGCATGATTATGAGATACCAGTAAAAATGTTAAAATAACTTCCTCATTTCAAATTAAAAATGCGAGCGAAATTGACACATCTGAGGCAAAAATACATTTCGTCCCTACGGGACTTAGGCCAGTGTGGTTACTAATTATTCTACCAATATCCAGTCCCGCTGGGACTGTCCCGTAGGGACAATATGTTGGTAGAAAGTATATTACAAGTCAGAAAAAAAGTCCCGTAGGGACGATATGTATAATTTAAAGACACGTTCATTAGATAAATTTATCAGAAATGTTGTTGCTTTTAATGCGAAAATTTGATTTGTTTTCGGGGAAGTTATTTTGAAAGATTCACCTGTGTAAAAACAAATAAAAACAGCACAACAAATGCTCAAAAATGTGATAACACAATTGTATGTAAGCTTGAAAAGTGAAATTATCCAACAGTTAACAATCAGCGTCCCCGCGTAAACCTTAGCGCCTTTGCGTTAGAAAAACAAAAAACAGAATAAAACAAATACTAAACAAATACAGCATGAAAAAAGCAATCTTCATTCTCAGCATACTTGTACTGGCTCTTGTCTCGCAGGCACAGGTTATTTACAACAACAACGCCCGTATAGTCAGTGAAACTGGCAGCTACTGGGTAGTCGACAACGGCAACTTTGCACTTACCAGCGACGATGCCACCAACCTGGCTCAGTTTGCCAACCTAACCATTACCAGTAATTCTTCTCTTACACTGGGAACAGTTGGAACACCCGCTTACCTTACCGTTAGCGGTACACTTGCCAACAACTCGGGTGACGACGGACTGGTAATTCCTTCGGGCAGTTCGCTGATTGAAAGCAGCGCAGCAGCAGCCACCGTTAGCCGTGCAATTCCCGGCAGCGAATGGCACCTGATTTCGGCACCTACCTCCAATGCCAAAGCCGGAATGTTTGACGGTATGTATTTGCAGAAGCATACTGAATCAACAAACTTGTACACCGACATTACCTCGGTTGATGAAAATCTTACCCCGGCCAGAGGTTATGCACTATGGGCCGATGCCGGATTTACGGCCACGTATGCGGGGCCTTTAAATGCCGGAGATGAAAGCTTCGCTACAACACATGCAGGTGAAGGCTGGAACCTTATCGGTAATCCATATCCATCGTCAATCGACTGGGATTTAGCATACGCTCCCAATAGCAGTAAAATTGATGCTGCCATATATATGCATGTAAACGCGTCAACCTGGGCCAGTTATTTAAGTGGTATACAAGTTAATGTTGCGACCAGATTTATATCACCCGAACAGGGATTCTTTGTTAAAGCAAATGCCGGTGGTACAATAACCTTCACCAATGAAATGCGGGTTCACAATGCAACTACTTTCTTTAAAAACGCCGAAGTTGTTCCAAACCTGATCCGCCTCGAAGTATCCGGAAACGGGTACAAGGACGAAGCAGTATTCCGGTTCCTGGAAGAAGCCAGTGCCGAATTCGACGGGCAGTACGATGCACATAAACTGTTTGGTGATGTGCCTGAGGCTCCGCAGATTTATACCCTGGGCAGCACCGAGCTTTCCATCAACAGCATGCCCGTAACATCGGTTGTACCTGTTGGCGTAAAGGCAGGTACCAGCGGAACATTTGTAATAGCCGCCACCGAAGTAAACGATATGCAGTTTGCCACACTCGAAGATACCCGAACCGGTATTTTTACTGACCTGAGTCAGAAATCCTATGCTTTCAGTTTTACGGCAGGGGAAGATGAAATGAGGTTCAGGCTGCATTTCAGTGCTTTAGGCATTCCAGATGAAAAACCATCCGAAATAATTGTTTACAGCCAGGCTAAAAAAGTTTTTGTTAAGCAGGGCGAAAACCGTCAGGGTGATATATTTATCTATAACCTGTCAGGACAGAAAATAAGGTCAAAACTTTCGGCTTCAGGATTAAACGAATTCGGTCTGCAGAGTACGGGTATTTATATTGTTAAAGTGATTTCGAAGGACGTAACCTGCATTAAAAAGGTATATGTGGAATAACCTTTCAGAATATGGAAGTAATTGAGAAAGCCTTCACATCTATTATAAAATAGTAAAAGACATCGTTATGAAAAAAATACTTAGTACAATCCTATTGGCAACCTTAATTTTTGTTTTGCCTTTCGGCCTGAGAGCCCAGAGTCCTCCTCATCCTAACACCGGCAATGCACCTTCGGGTGCGAATACAGCCGTTGGAAGTCAACAGAGCAGCGCTCCGGTTGGCAGTGGCAATTATGTGCTCTTAGTGCTTGCCCTGGCGTATGCCGGGCGCAAAATGCACAAACGCGAAACTGAGGATTCTGTTATGCTTTGAGTGGATAAAAAACATATTTAAAAATCCTTGATTGGTATGCGTTGTATTCTATGACGTGTTGCTCATTCTTCCCATTGGCGTGCGTCTTATTTCCTGATGCATGCCATATTTTTTCGACCCCCAGGATGCACATGGATCGCGGTGCACAAGCAGGATACATGGAATGTGGTGCTCGCGCTGGAGACTGGCGCATGCATCGGAGGCGCGCAAACCAGAGGCGTTATTTTAATACAAATAATGGAGTATAGAATTCCCTGACCCATTTCATGTTCAGATCATTTCTTTTTATACTATATTTGAAAACTGTATTAATAATCAAAAACCAGAAGAATAGGAATTCCCCTCTTTTCCCGGTTCCAAGTCTCTCCCTATGAAAAAAAGATTTTTCAGCATCAGCTTGTTTATACTATGCCTACTCTCGCTTTCTATTCAGTGCAGCAGGAACAGTGATGAAGCATATCGTTATAAATTCAGTTTTATCACTGAGCAATTCAAGCCTTTGAATTATATTGAAAATTCTTCAATAACCGGCCTGGCTCCCGAAGTGTTGAAAGTGGTATGCCAGCGCCTGAACATACCCTTCGAAGTGAAGGTGCTTCCATGGAACGAAGGCTATAGTCTTGTTCAACAGACTGATAATGCAGTGCTGTTTTCAACCATACTCAACAGCGAGCGAAAAGACCTGTTCAAATGGGCTGGTCCTATTGCCACACTCGACTGGCTATTTTATGCTACACCTCAGAATCATATCAATCTGAATGCGCTGGAAGATGCTAAGCTTGCAGGCAGAATAGGGGTAATCGCAGACTATTCCATTGAGCAGTTCCTGGTCGGACAGGGATTTACCAACCTGGTGTATTGTACTGACAACATTGATGCATTCGACAAACTGCTGAAAGGTGAGATAGACCTGTTCCCATCCGACAGAATTACTGCGGAGGCAGCGCTTAACTCATTGAACAAAACTATATACGCCGTTTCGGAGAAGCTGACCATCCGCACTGATATGGTATATTTTGCATTTAATAAAAAAGTGCCCGACGATGTGGTAGCTGATTTTCAGCAACAAATTGATATACTGAAAGAAGACGGAACCCTGAAAGGACTATACCGTAAGTTTATGTCCTCTTCGGATATGCCGGGTACCCTCCAATTATACACCGAACAGTATCCTCCCATCACTTTTCGCGATAATACCGGTGAAATAACAGGCTTCGGAACCGACCTCGTAAAAGAGCTAATGAAAAGGAACCAGCAGTTTTTTGATATAAAACTCTCTTCCTGGAGCAATGGTTACGAACTCGCCTTGCATAATCCCAATTTCTGCCTGTTTACAATGGATCGTACGGCCCTGCGCGAAAACCTGTTTCAATGGGTAGGCCCTATTGGAACCAATACAACCTGGTTTTATACCAAAACAGGTTCAGGAATTACTATATCCACATTGGAAGAAGCAAAGAATTTGCAAGCTGTCGGCACGGTAAGCTCATGGTTTTCGGATCAGTACCTGCGCGAACTCGGGTTTACAAACCTGGTGTCGGGTAGTGAGCCCGGCGTTTTGGCTACGAAACTGATGAACGGTGAAATTGATGCCTTTGTATGTTCGGGTATTACTTTCCCTGTTATTCTGAAAGAATTGGGTTACGAGTACAACCAGGTGGTACCTTCTTATGCATTGATGTCGTCAGACTATTATATTGCCTTTTCGAAATCGACTCCAGCTGCTTTTGTTAACCAGTGGCAGTCAACGTTGGAACTTCTAAAACAGGATGGAACCTATGAAGCTATTTCGAGGAAGTGGCTGCCTTGACAAGCGAGTTAATGAAGTAAAATACCTGTAAATCAATTATAAAAGATTGAATTTTCCGGATATGAACTGGTTTTATTCATTTTTGCTATGCGGCCTGGATCTGTAAGTTTGCTGAGTCAAACAACAGCTATTACGTGGCCCATTGAAGCGCGGTGCTAGTGTTGGAAACTCGCGCTAACTGTGCTCTAAGAATTATAAAAAAACCCTGCAGGGGGACCACAGGGTTTTTCGCAAAAGAAAATGTTTGAGTATTTTAGATTAAGGGAGTAATTTCTTTATAATTTCAGAAATCATTTTATTATCAGCTTTGCCGGCAACTAATTTGCTGGCTATGCCCATCACTTTACCCATATCCTTGCTGCTGCTTGCTCCGGTATCAGTAATTACTTTCTGAACTATGGCAAGTAAATCGGCTTCACTCATTTGCTCAGGAAGATATTTCTCGATGATGGAGGCCTGGAATATTTCAGGTTCGGCCAGGTCGGGACGCCCCTGTGTCTTGTATATTTCGGCACTTTCGCGGCGCTGTTTTACCAGGCGCTGAAGCATCTTTAACTCCACACTGTCGGGAATAACTCCTCCGCTAACGTCCTTGCCTGTTTTTTCGAGCAGCAAAGCAGCTTTAATGGATCGTAAGGCCTCAAGTTTATCCTTGTCCTTATTGATCATTGCCTGCTTTATATCCTCATTAATCAGTTTTTCAAGTTCCATGTTTCTTCCTGTTTAGTCAACGTTATCGTGCAGGAATGAGTTGTTTTCCCTGAGGCCGGTTTTGTTGTTGCTGTCGGTGCCTAACGTATAACGTGAAACAGAGCTTTCGTTCAGCTGGCTTGCATCCGGTAAGTCGACATTGCGCCGCATATAAGCCGGAACTCTTTCCATTTCTTCCACATTGGAAGTGCTCATGGGTTTGTGACTCAGATTTTTAAGCTTGCTGATACGATCCTGGCGCTGGTCCTCCTGCTCTGTATTCTGTCTTTCAACATGAGTAGGAACGTAGACTGTTGCTTTTATTTCAGGCATCTGCACCGGCATTACGATTTCCAGTTCAGGCTCCTGGTGAAAAAAGGATTTAATAGTAACAGGTTCCTGATTTTGATTGCTTGTTTCCAGAATGGATTCAGATATATCCGGAGCACTTTCAGTAAAAAGTGAAACAGGTACAGTATTTATATTTAATTCAGAGATAATGCGTATCGGTTCTTCTGCAACTCTGAGCGGTTTCAGGGGTTCGATAAGTTGAACTTCGTTGATCGGTTCCACCTTAACTGCCTGTGGTGCATACAGCGTGTTCTGGCCTTCGTTAAGATTATATTTGGTAACAACAGGCTTGTTAAATCCTGTTGCGATAAGGGTTATCGAGATTTCATCATCCAGGTTATCGTCAACACCGTCGCCCCATATTACATTGGCTTCCTCGCCGGTACGCGATGTGATATAGCCAGTGATTTCGTTAAGTTCCTCGAGCGAAATTTCATTTTTTCCTGAGGTAATGTAGAGTAAAACGTTCGAAGCGCCTACAATATCGGTATCATCGAGCAAAGGAGAGTTTAAAGCCATTTCAACAGCTTTAACAGCACGGTCGGGACCGCTGGCAATACCTGCACCCATAATTGCTTTTCCGCTGCCTTGCATTACGGTTTTTACATCTTCGAAATCGACATTGATACGGCCTGTAACAGTGATGATTTCAGCAATGCCTTTGGCTGCAATTGCTAATACATTGTCGGCTTTACCGAACGCCTGGCTAAGTTTCATATCGCCCTGCATATCCAGTAACTTATCGTTACAGATAATAAGGGTAGTATCAACATATTTTTTCAGTTCTTCGATTCCGGCATTAGCCTGCAATTCGCGTTTGCGCCCTTCGAAATTGAAAGGTTTGGTTATAATGCCAACTGTAAGGATGCCAAGCTCACGTGCAATCTGAGCGATAACAGGCGCAGCGCCGGTTCCTGTTCCTCCACCCATACCTGCGGTGATAAACAGCATAGAAGTATTGTGTGAAATAAGCTCCCTGATCTCATCAGCAATCTGTATTGCAGCATCGCGACCTACCGAAGGATTTGCTCCTGCACCCAAACCTGTACTCCCCAGCCTGATCTTATTCGGAACGTCACATTTATTAAGTGATTGGGCATCCGTATTGCAAATATAGAAATCAACACCCTTGATACCTTGCTTGTGCATGTATGCAACAGCGTTGCTTCCACCTCCTCCGACACCTATTACTTTTATGATTGGAGCCTGTTCCTCAGGCTGATCGAATTTTAACATATCAGTCATTTTTCTCCCCCTAAAATTAAATGTTTAATATACTTGTTGTTTTTCGTTACTTACTTTTTTACTAACAAAATACTTGTTAATTACTAACTTATCCCATCGCCAAAAAAACGGTCGAGCCACTCTGATACCTTGTTATGTTTGGCAACAGTTGGTTTTTCCGGCACACCAGGTTCTTCGGGCAATGTCACATCATTTTTAATACGCGAAATGTCGGCACGTTGCATTCCCAGCAGCACCAGGCCAAGGCCAGTCGAATACATGGGGCTGGTCATTTCTTCGGCTGAATTGCTGGCCAGGTGTTCGTTAGGGAAACCTATGCGGGTATCCATTCCGGTTATAAACTGCGTTAGCTGTTCGATATGCTTGAGCATAGCGCCGCCACCGGTTAACACAATACCTGCAATTAGTCTTTTCTCTAAGCCGGTACTTTTAATCTCCTGGTAAACGGCCTCTATAATTTCTTCCATACGGGCCTGTATAATCTTGGCAAGGTTTTTCAGCGTAATTTCTTTGGGTGCTCTTCCCCTTAGGCCCGGTATGGCAACTACTTCTTCAGCACGGTTTTCGCTGGCGAGGGCCGAACCGAATTTTACTTTCAGATCTTCAGCATGTTTTTTAATAATGCTGCATCCTGCTTTAATGTCTTCGGTAATTATTTCGCCTCCGAAAGGGATCACGGCAGTATGCCTGATAATTCCGTCCAGAAAAATGGCCACATCTGTTGTTCCACCTCCAATATCTACCAAAACCACCCCGGCTTCTTTCTCGTCAGTACTCAGCACGGCTTCGGCTGACGCGAGGGGTTGCAGAATCATATGCTGTAGGTTGTAGCCCGATTTTTCGATGCATTTCATTATATTCTGAGCAGCCGAAGTCTGAGCGGTAACAATATGGAAGCTGGCTCCCATCTGATGTCCCAGCATGCCTTTCGGATCCTTAACCCCGCTTTCGCCATCAATTATAAATTCCTGAGGCAGAACATCAATGATCTTTTCGCCGGGGTTCATGGCAATATTATAAATGCTGGAGGTAAAGCGGTCAATATCTTCCTGGCTGATTTCGGTATCAGGGTTAGCTCGTATGGTACTGGCCCTGTGCTGTATACTCCGTATATGCTGCCCGGCAATTCCTACATTCACTGTACGAATGGTTACTTTTGAATGAACCTGGGCTTCATTGATGGCAGTTTGAATGGAATTTACAGTGTTCTCGATATTGGTTATCACACCACGGCGTACGCCTATGGATTCGGTATGACCATATCCCAAAACCTCAATTTTGCCAAACTCGTTGCGGCGTCCCGCAATAGCAGCAATTTTAGTGGTTCCTATATCTAATCCGACTACGATTTCAGTTTGCATAGTTTTAAATTTATTTTGTGCACACAACTTGATTTTTATATTCCAGATTTAACTTACGGTACTTGTTCCATCCGGTTTTAACAAGACCATATTTATAAAAATATTTCAGGTTTTCGAATTTTTCGGCTGCATCGGTAGTATCCCCGAAGTTGATAATATGCGAACCCGCTTTGGTTACCAGTTGTATTTTGCCGTTTGTAGTTATATACACCTGCTCAATAAGCGCATTGAGGATACTGTCGGGCATTATCAGTTCAGCCATAAGATGCAGATCGTACAGGCTTTGTAATCTGGCGCGCAGCACATGGTTCGAGTCAGGTACCGAAAAAATATTCCTGCCATCGCTCAACGGGCTTTCAATCTGACCTGTGGCTATCAGAGCTTTATAAGGATACAAAGGGTCAAGAGGCATGATCCGTCCTTTATGGTCAATATAATGCTGCTGTCCGTCAGGTGTAAAATAACGGATTACCGGCACACACTGGTCGGCTTTAATAATCAGATCGCCTTCAACGGTGAGTAGTACATCCGAGTTTTCGAGATAGGGATTTTTTTGTACAAAATCAGTTATTCCGGCTATATCAACATCGTTAATGGTTTTTGTTTGCAGCTTGCCAAATTTTTTGGTGATTTCAGCTATCAGGTCATGCCCGCTCATTAAAGGCTGTGAGCCCACATAATCGATGTTACAACTTATGCTTCGGCACTGTTTAACGGCGTGCATGGCATTGGCAAAACTCATCATGACTACAACACCTGCTGCTATTGCAATCCATAAGGTAATGAGTAATATTTTTACCAATAGCTTCATACTAATTGTTTTTATGGCCGGTGAAAAAATTTTCAATAGGTTCAACCAGGGTGTCGATATCACCGGCGCCCATGGTTAACAGTATTTCAGTATGCCGGCCCTTGAAAAAACCGGGAATATCATCTTTCTGAACCAGATGTTTATTGCCGTGGTTCATTAACGAAAGGAGCATTTGTGAATCAATACCCGGTATCGGGAGTTCGCGTGCAGGATAAACAGGAAGCAGAAGGATTTCATCGAGCAGCGACAGACTCTCAGCAAATTCAACTGCAAAATCGCGGGTTCTGGTGAAAAGGTGCGGTTGAAAAATACCCGTTATTTTCCGTCCCGGAAACATATCCCTGGCTGAGCCGATGCATGCTTTTAACTCGGCAGGATGATGAGCATAATCGTCGATATATACGAGGCTGGTTTCATTAAGCCTGATATCGAAGCGGCGTTTTACACCTTTAAAAGTGGCAAGAGCCATGCTTAATTCGTCAGGAGTAACTCCACATTGCATTGCTGCAGCTAATGCGGCAACAGCATTTTCAACATTGTATAAACCTGGAATCCCAAGAACTAAGTTGTCGATTTTGCCATTCGGATAGTGAAAATCAAAATGATACAGGCTGTTTTCGAGACTCAGATTTGTAGCATAGTAATCAGCTTCTTCGTTAACCGCATAAGTATACACATGGCTGTCAGCCGGCATTTGAAGTTGCAGGTCAAGACCCTTTTTAATTATAAGTGATCCTTGTGTTACAATATTACCGGTAAAACTGCTGAAAGCCTCATGTATGGCCTCATGATTTCCATAAATATCGAGGTGGTCGGAATCTGTACTTGTAATAATAGCAATATAAGGGTAGAGATGAAGAAACGACCTGTCGTATTCATCGGCTTCGGCTACCAGGTAAGGTGATGTTTCGGAAAGCAGAAGGTTATTGTCGTAATTCCGCGATATGCCCCCGAGAAAAGCCTGGCAGCCCACATGTGATTGCTGCATAAGGTAAGAAACCAGGGTTGATGTAGTGGTCTTGCCATGAGTGCCGGCACAGGCTATGGTTTTGTATTCCGATGATAGCATACCCAGTACTTCTGCTCTTTTCATCATACGAATGCCGCTTTTCTGAAGATACTGGAATTCGGTATTTTGAACAGGTATGGCAGGGGTATATACTACCAGGCCTGTTTCAGCAGGTATTAATGTAAGATCTTCATGATAATGAATAAACATGCCTTCTTTCTCAAGTTGTGAAGTAAGGGCGGTACAGGAGCGGTCATATCCATGTACCTCATAGCCTTTAGCGATAAAATAGCGCGCCAGGGCACTCATGCCTATGCCTCCGATTCCGAGGAAATAAATTATATGTTCATTTACTTTTAAAGGCATAAACTGGGCAATGTTATTTTTTTGTTTTTAATGCTAGTCCGAATACCAGTTCGGCGATCTTTCCTGCTGAATTGTGCATGGCCATGGAACTTATATTTGTGCAAAGTGTGTTTTGTGCCGGGGTGTCGGATGCCAGCGATAAGATGGCGCTGATTAAGCCGGCATGAGCTTCCGAATCTTTCACCATCACAGCTGCTCCGCGTGAAGTAAGTGCAAGGGCATTCTTTGTCTGGTGATCTTCGGCAACATTAGGCGAAGGCACCAGGATTGAAGGTTTGCCGGTAATACACAATTCGGAAATGGCGATGGCTCCTGCTCTCGAAACTACTATATCTGCAGCAGCGTAAGCCATATCCATTTCTTTGATAAAAGGCATTGTGATAATCCCATTTTCCTTACATCCGGTTACAGCCTGTGATGCCTGTTCAGCATAAGGTTTTCCTGTTTGCCAGATAAGTTGAATGCCTGCCGACGATAATTCTTCCAGGCCGGCATGTATGCTCTGGTTGATTGTCTTCGCCCCAAGGCTGCCGCCTACAACGAGTAAAGTGATACTGTCGGGCTGAAGATTAAAATGAAGCAGTGCTTCAGCTTTTGTTTTGTTGTTGAATTCTATATCATTCCTTACCGGGTTTCCTGTCAGCCGGATTTTGGAGGCAGGAAAGAATTTTTCCATACCCTCGTATGCCACGCATATATAATCGGCTTTTGAGGCCAGCATTTTATTGGTTATTCCCGGAAATGAATTCTGTTCCTGTATAACAGCCGGTATGCCTAACCAGGAAGCCATACGGAGGGTGGGACCGGAAGCATATCCGCCGGTGCCAATCACTACATCAGGTTTAAAAGTTTTAATGATTTTCCGTGCACGGTAAAGGCTTGAGATAACTTTAAACGGGAACATAAGGATGCCGGTAGTGAGCCTGCGCTGCAATCCGCTTATCCACAATCCTTCGATCGGATAACCGGCAGCAGGAACTTTCTCCATTTCCATACGGCCTTTTGCACCCACAAACATAATGGCAGCATCAGGAGCCGTGGCTTTTATTGCATTTGCAATTGCCACCGCCGGGAAAATATGTCCCCCGGTTCCGCCTCCGCTGAGTATTACACGTATGGGATTAGTCTGCTGCATGTTCTGTTTCAGTTGCTAATTCGGTTGGTTCATCCGCTTCGTCCATTTCTTTGCTGACACTCAGTATAATTCCAATTGCAATACTGGTAAACCAGATACTGGTTCCTCCCATGCTTACCAGGGGCAGTGGCTGACCGGTTACCGGTACCAGGTGAACGGCAACGGCCATGTTTGCAAAAGCCTGTATAATCAGGCTGATGGTCACCCCGATGGCCAGCAATGCCCCGAAATTTCCGGGGGCTTTTATCGCAATACGGATTCCCCGATACAGAAGAATCAGGTACATAAGAACTACAATTAAAGCACCTATGGCACCATATTCTTCGATGATGATGGCAAAAATAAAATCGTTGAAAGGGTTGGGCAGAAAATTTTTCTGCATGCTGTTGCCAGGTAGTTTGCCAACAATACCTCCGTTAGCAATGGCAATTTTTGCCTGTTCAACCTGGTAGTTTTCATCGCTGTCACCTCTGCCTCCGAAATTTTCGATACGGTTTTGCCATGTTCCCAAACGCCCGCTCGACTTGGGCGATACCATCAGGAAAGTAATGAAAAGAGCCAGGGCTGCAATACCTATTCCGGCAAGCGCGAGCAGGTATCTGAATTTCACACCCCCTATGAACATCAAAACGATACAGGTAACAAAAAGAATAGCTGCTGTTGAAAGATTGGCAGGTAAAATAAGACCGCAAATGATCAGAACGGGCAGGAGTATGGGTATGAAAGCACTTTTCAGGTCCTTGATATTTTCCTGTTTTTTGGCAAGCATGCGGGCAACAAACATGATAAGTGCCAGTTTAGCAAGATCCGAAGGCTGAAACATGATATTGACACCCGGCAATGTGGTCCAGCGTGCTGCTTCGTTACGCACTTCCCCGAAAACAAGTGTATAAAAAAGAAGGGGTGCTGCCACAATAACCGCCAGCATGGATATTTTGGCATAATAAACATACTTTATTTTATGCGCTGCATACATAAGTACAAATCCAAAAATAAGAATGCCCAGATGCTTGAGCAGGTAATACTCAGTATTTCCCTGTTTGAACCTGTAGGCCAGCGTTGTGGTTGAGCTGTAAACAGCCAGCACAGAGAATACCGAGAGGATAATCACCACTCCCCATATAACTTTATCCCCACGAATTTTCGGAACTATCTGCACCATTTTTGTGTTGCTCTAAAATATTTAAAGATCTCTTACGGCTTGTTTGAACTTATCGCCCCGCTCTTCATAATTTTCGAATAAGTCGAAACTGGCACATGCTGGTGATAGCAGCACGGTATCTCCCTTTTTACCAATCGTATAAGCTGTATTAACAGCCTGTTCAGCTGATTGGGTTTCGTATATGGCTTCGACTTTACTGCCAAAAAGTTCAATTATTTTTTTATTGTCGATCCCAAGGCAGATAATGGCTTTCACTTTTTGTGCCACCAGTTCCTCGAGTTTGCTGTAATCGTTGCCCTTGTCAATTCCTCCGGCTATCCATATCACAGGCGATTCAACCGTTTCGAGCGCATACCATGTGCTGTTAACATTGGTTGCCTTGGAGTCATTGATAAAATCAATGCCATGGATACGTGCAACAAACTCGAGCCTGTGCGGTACATTCTCAAATGCACTCATCGACTGGCGGATGCTTTCCTTACGGATACCAATCAGGTTCGTGGCAATTGAGGCGGCCATGGTGTTGTACACGTTGTGTTTGCCTTGTAGGGCGAGTTCTTCCAATGTCATGGTAAAGGGGTTATTATTTATGTTTATATGTATATTTTTTTCAAAACAATACGCATTCGTTGAAGTAATTCCTGGCTGACAACTTGTGGTATAAATGCGGGCTCCCAGTTTGCGGTTGCCAACTTCTGCTGCACTTACACTGTCATCCAGGCAATAGATAAAGGCATCTTCCCGGGTCTGATTCTGAGCAATTCTGAATTTCGAGTCCACATAGTTTTCAAATTTGTGATCATACCGGTCGAGGTGATCAGGAGTGATGTTGGTAAGAATGGCTATGTCGGCTTTAAACCTGAACATACTGTCGAGCTGAAAAGAGCTGATCTCAAGCACATACCAGTCGAATGTATGCAGCGCTACCTGTAGTGCGAAACTCTCACCAACGTTTCCGGCCAGTCCTACGTTCATACCTGCATTTTTCATGATATGGTATATCAGTAGGGTGGTGGTGGTCTTGCCATTGGATCCCGTGATGCATATTTTACGTGCATCAGTGTACCTGGAAGCAAATTCTATCTCCGAAACCACCGGTATATGTGCAGCTTTTATTTTTTGTATTAAGGGTGCAGTAGGAGGTATTCCCGGGCTGATTATTACTTCATCGGCATCAAGGATATTTTCCTCTGTATGCCTGCCTTCTTCGAATGCTATTTCAAAATGAGAAAGAACGTCTTTGTATTTTTCTTTTATTTTTCCGGAATCGGACAACCAAATCCTGAATCCCTGTTTCTTAGCCAGCACTGCTGCTCCTGTTCCGCTTTCGCCTGCTCCCAGTATGGCTATTTTTTTATTCATCTTCCGGGTCTTTACCTGATCTTCAGCGTAATTATCGAAATCAGCGCCAGGGCTATCCCAATGATAAGGAACCGCATCACAATCTTTGGTTCAGGGTAGCCTTTCTTCTGGTAATGATGGTGCAGAGGGGCCATCAGGAAAACCCTTTTCCCTTCGCCTGTTCTTTTTCGCGTGTATTTGAAATATGCGACCTGTATGACCACCGAAAGATTCTCCGCGATAAAAATGCCGCACAATACAGGTATTAGTAATTCCTTGCGTATCATTATGGCAAATGCTGCGATAATACCACCCAAAGCCAGGCTCCCGGTATCGCCCATAAATACCTGTGCAGGATACGAATTGTACCAGAGAAATCCGACACATGCCCCCACCAATGCACTTATAAACACTACAAGTTCACCGGTATTCGGGATATACATGATATTCAGATAATCGGAGAATACTATATTGCCGCTCACCCATGCCAGTAGTCCCAGCGTAATAGCTATTACGGCTGAGGTCCCGGTCGCCAGCCCGTCCATTCCATCGGTAAGGTTGGCCCCGTTCGATATAGCGGTTATAATCAGAATCACCATGGGGATAAAAATCAGCCAGGCATAATTCCTGTAATCGTCGCCAACCCATTTTAAGAGGATGGCATAATCAAATTCATTGTTCTTTAAGAATGGTATTGTGGTTTTAGTCGACTTAACCGGTGTAGCCCTGAATTTCTTATTATGATCTTTTACCTGTTCAAATGCAGTTAATGTCCCTGCTTTGATTTCAGTTTTCTTCTCAGGGAAACGTTCACGTATTACTATGCCCGGGTTGAAATAAAGTACTGATCCTATTACAAGGCCTGCAACAATCTGCCCCAGGATTTTAAACTTACCTGCCAGCCCTTCTTTGTTTTTCCTGAAGACTTTAATATAATCGTCCAGGAAACCTATCAGTCCCAGCCAAACAGTAACGAAAAGCATCAGAAGAATATAGATATTCAGGATTTTTGCAAAAAGTAAAGTTGGAATCAGTATAGCTCCCAGTATGATAAGCCCTCCCATGGTAGGAGTTCCGGTTTTTGCCATTTGCCCTTCGAGTCCAAGTTCTCTTACCGTTTCGCCAATCTGTTTTGTGCGCAGGTAGTTAATAATCCGTTTCCCGTAAATAAGTGAGATAAAAAGCGAAAATATCGTGGCCATTCCGGCACGGAACGAGATGTATTGAAACAACCCGGCTCCGGGAACATTGTACGCTTTATCCAGGAATGAAAAAAGATAATACAGCATATGGCGTTATTTTTCGGTTTTTACTAGTTATTTTTTAGTTAAAGCAAGTATTTCTTCAGAATTTCCTTGTCATCGAAAGCCTGTTTCACACCCTTTATCTCCTGGTATTTTTCGTGACCTTTTCCTGCAACCAGAATCACATCATTGTCGCGCGACATAGCACAGGCAATCCTGATGGCGTCGTGCCTGTCGGTGATATTCTGCACATTGCGGGCATACTCTTTTTCAACTCCACTAAGCATTTCGGCTATAATAACTTCAGCATCTTCACTTCGGGGATTGTCGGAAGTAAGTATTACCCTGTCGCTCAGGCGGGCTGCAATTCGTGCCATCACCGGGCGCTTTGCTTTGTCCCTGTCGCCTCCGCATCCAACTACAGTTATCAGCATTTCGTTGCCTTTACGGAGTTGGTTTATGGTTTCCAGAACATTCTGTAAAGCATCGGGGGTATGCGCATAATCCACAATTCCAATAATTCCCTGTGGAGATTTTATATAGTCGAAACGGCCCTCAACACTTTCGAGATTGCTCAATATGGTGAGTACTTCCAGCGGATCCTGCTCCAGCAATACGCTGGCAGCGTAAACGGCAATCAGGTTGTATCCGTTAAATTTTCCAACCAGGCGGCACCATATTTCGTGTCCGGCAAGGTCAAGATGCAGGCCATCGAGCGGTGCTTCAATAATCCGGCCCTTGAAATCAGCCATCTTCTGAAGACTGTAGGTATGCTTTCCGGCTTTTGAGTTCTGTAACATGACCAGCCCGTTACGGTCGTCAATATTGGTCAGGGCAAAGGATGTGGAAGGCAAAGTATCGAAGAAGCGTTTTTTTGCTTTCAGATACTCGTCAAATGTTTTATGGAAATCTAAATGATCGTGTGTTATATTGGAGAAAATACCCCCGGCAAAAGTCAGTCCTGCAATCCGGTTCTGAACTACAGCATGCGAACTAACCTCCATAAAGCAGTAGCTGCATTCTCTCTCAACCATAAGGCTCAGCAACTGGTTCAGCTTTATAGCATCGGGTGTGGTGTGAGTGGAAGCAATAATTTCATCATCAACCCTGTTCAGTATGGTTGAAAGTAAGCCTGTATGATAACCGAGTTCCCTGAAAAGGTTGAACAGCAGCGTAACCGTGGTTGTTTTTCCGTTGGTGCCGGTTATTCCGACCAGCTTTAGCTTTTCCGAGGGGTTGCCAAACCAGTTCGAAGCAATGACTCCGGCAGCAAAACTGCTGTCGTCCACCAGAATGTAAGCAACTTTGGGATTTGTATTTTCCGGAATGTTTTCGCAAAGGATGGCAAGTGCGCCCTTTTCAATAACCTGTTCAATGTAGTCGTGCCCGTCGACACGTATGCCTTTCACGGCAAAAAACATGCTTCCTGGAATTGCTTCACGCGAATCAAAGCAGATACCGGTGATGCTGACATCAGCAGCACCCAGTACTTTCTTTGTGTTTACGTTGCGAAGCAGTTCAGGCAGTGTCTTCATATTGAATGGTATAGTACTATTAGTTAAAAGTCTTAGTTCTTTAATCCCAGGCTAAGCATAACCGGTGAACCGGGGAGTATCCTGCTTCCCGGAGCCAGCGACTGCTGTTTTACAAGCCCCACGCCAGTTATCGTTACGGTAAGTCCCAGTTTTTCGAGCAGGTAAACAGCATCTCTGGCGCCCATCCCAACCACACTGGGCAGGGTTTCCTGATTCTCGGCAACAGCGGCAAACCTGATACCTGAGCTATCGGAGACCTGTGTGCCCCATTCGCCAACCGGGCCTATATCCGCCTTGTAACCCAGCCATTGGCTCAGGTAGCGGATATCCTGTGTGTAGCCGGCTTTCAAAGGATTAGTGCGAAGAGTATTTGTTGTATCAACCCAGTTCATGCCTACATCAGGGTCAGTAGCGTAAATGCGGTCGGCAATTTCGCGGAATACAGGTGCTGAAATAGTTCCGCCATAATAACCGCCAACTGAAGGATTGTTAATTACAACGATGCATGAGTATTTTGGGTTATCGGCCGGGAAGTATCCGACAAATGATCCTTTGTAGTTTGTTTTGTTGTAACCGCCGCTGTTTTGCGCTACCTGGGCTGTTCCTGTTTTACCGGCAACTTTATAAATAGGATTTTTAAGGGCTGAGCCGGTTCCATGATCCACCACAGCCTCAAGCATAATCCTGGCCATGTCAATGGCCTCTTTTGATGCAATCTTTGGGTTTATAACCTGGGTTTTGAATGTCTTGACAGGCATTCCTGCATTGCGGACTTCTTTAACAAAATGAGGCTTAACCATAACACCCTCATTGGCTACTGCATTATAAAATGTAAGGATTTGAAGAGGGGTAAGAGCCACTTCGTATCCTATCGACATCCATGGAAGCGACGAATTCGACCATAGGCCGTCTTTAGTCCCAAGAATTTGCGGCCGGCCTTCTCCTTTTATCTCAAGCCCGAGTTTCTTATTTACACTGAAGCTGTGCAATCGATCGACAAAAGCTTGTGGGTTTGCAGCATAAGCCCTGTAGATAATTTTTGAAATGCCAACATTCGACGATTTCTCAAAAGCTTGCTGTACGGTCATAACTCCTCCACCCAGGTGAGAGTCTTTCATTGTGCGCCGGCCATACTGGGTTGTGCCGCCGGTTACATCAACTATATCGGTAAGTTTGGCTTTCCCGTCTTCGAAAGCAGCAAGTAAGGAGAAGAGTTTAAAGGTTGATCCGGGTTCGGTGCTTTCGCCAATGGCATAGTTGTACAACTCTTCGTAGGTGCCGTCTTTAGTCCGGCCCAGATTGGCAATAGCCCTGACTTCACCTGTTTTAACTTCCATCAGGATTGCGCAACCATGGTCAGCCTGGTTTACTTCAAGCTGTCTTAAGAGTGCTTCCTCTGCTACATCCTGTATATTGATATCGATGGTTGTAATAATATCGGCTCCGTTAACAGGGTCAATTTCATTGCTCCTGTTCATAGGGCGCCAGTTCCCATCAGGAATGCGTTGGTAAAGCTTCTTGCCTGCCATACCCTGCATCTCGCTGTTGAAAGCACTTTCGATGCCTACATTATTTGAATTTCCGTCCTTAAACCAGCCTAATGTGCGGTACCCCAAATGATCGTAAGGATAAACCCTTTTATTCTGAACCGTTGTAATTAAGCCACCACTGTTTTTGCCAATCCTGAAAATCGGGAATTTCCTAAGTGCTTTGAGCTGATCGAAATTGGCTTTCCGCTTGATTAGCAGGTAACGATTCTTGTTGATGCGTCCCTTTACCAGCAGCGATTTGTATTCCTGTCGGGTTTTATCATGGAAATACGTCGACAGGCTGATAGCCAGCGAATCTACATTGTTTTCGAAAGTGGTATCTGCAATAAGCGGTGAAGCTGCGTCCATGCGGACTTCGAACAGCGGAACAGACGTAGCCAGCATTTCGCCGTTAACATCATAAATATTTCCTCTGTTTGGTTCAATATTAAAATATTTGAGCGAAAGCTTCTCGGCTTTAGCCTTCCACATTTCACCTTCCACCAGTTGAATATAAAGGATCTTAGCGAGAATAGCCAGGCCTACGACAAACATAAAGCCATAAACCAGGTACACACGCGTAAGTATTGATTTCCTTGAATCCATCGGGTTTTTTTATTCTCTTTAGTTTTTAATCTGCTGGTCAATCAGGATTTTACGGGGCGGGCTTTTCGACTCTTTCAAACCCCTGTTCAGTAGTCTTTTGGCAATCTCGGTCTGACGTGTGGTTTGCATCAGTTTCGACTTAGTGTTGATATATTCGAAACGTTGCTCCTCAATCTGTTTTTTTGTCTTGCTGATACTTATAATGGAACGGTTGGCATAATTTGAATTAAAAATGTAAAGCATTCCAATGCCTGTCAGGAATAACAGGAAAGGCAGAAGCCTGATTACTTTGTCGCGAACCAGGAAGGAACCTTCGAGTATGCTTTTTATCTTGTTTCCCGAAGGATTCTCTTTCTTATTGCGTTTCTTAGCTGGCTCAGCCTGAGCCGGCTGGGTTTTTGGCTCGTTTGCAACTTCTTCTGCAACTGTATTTATTGTATTGCGGGTTTCGTTCATACTACTGGTTTTTGAGCGATTCGCAATTTTGCACTCCTCGAACGAGGATTGCTTTTCAATTCAGCATCAGCCGGAGTTATAGGCTTGCGAGTTATTACTTTTAACGGGGTGATAATATTTCCAAAAAAATCTTTTTCCGGTATGCCTTCAAAATTTCCGGTTTTCATATAGTTTTTAACAAGGCGGTCTTCGAGCGAATGATAGGAGATAACCACCAGCCTTCCGCCCGGTTTCAATGCATCAGCACATTGTTTCAGCATAGCCTGAAGGGCACCCATCTCATCATTAATTTCGATACGGATAGCCTGAAAAACCTGCGCCAGGTATTTGCTTTCGTAATTGGCAGGAATACACTGTTTTATTGCTTCTTTCAGTTCGCTGGTTGTGGTGATAGGATTTGTTCGTGACTGAGTAATGGCTGATGCAAGCTGCCTGGCATTTGATATTTCTCCGAACAGTTTGAATACAGAGCACAGCTTTTCTTCAGGATATGTATTCACCATATGGGCAGCTGTAACGCCTTGGTTACGTGCCATCCGCATATCGAGCGGACCTTCGAAACGGGTGGCGAATCCGCGTCCCGGAGTGTCGATCTGGTGCGATGAAATGCCCAGATCAGCTAATATGCCATCCAGTGGAAATGCTTTGTGAAGACGAAGGAAGTTTTTAAGGTAGCGGAAGTTTTCATTTACCAGAGTGAAGCGCTCATCCTCAAAGGTATTCTGAAGTGCATCTTCATCCTGATCAAAAGCAATCAGACGCCCGCCTGCATCCAGTTTATTTAATATCTCACGCGAATGCCCTCCCCCACCGAAAGTAACATCAGCATAAATCCCTGACGGATTGATGCCGAGGCCTTCAATACACTCATGCAATAATGCGGGTTGGTGGTACATCCGGGTTTCATTCGTTGAGGTTAATATTCCCTAATATCTCCTCTGCTAGGTCGGGGAAATTAGTCTGGGTGCTGCTCACTACTGCTTCGTAGCTTGCTTGATCCCAAATTTCAATGCAATCCATTTTGGCTGTAACCACAATATCACCCGTAATTCCTGCAAAAACAGCAAGGTCGCGTGGAATAAGTAACCTGCCGGTGCCGTCAATTTCGAGTTCTTTTAACCCGGCATTGTAAGCCCTGATAAAATCGTTGTGTTTCTTGTTAAACCGGTTCAGCTTACTGATTATCTTCCGGTTGAGCTCATCCCAGTTGGTTTTGGGGTAAAGTTCAAGGCAGGTGCTGAAAATGCTGCGTTTTACTACAAACCCTTCATTCAATGAGGCATTTACCTGGTTCTTCAATGCAACCGGAAGCATAAATCTTCCTTTTGCATCAACCCGGCATATGTGTTCTCCTTGTAAGGGTATCATGGCTCCTGTTATTTATGCGGTAAATTTACAGTGGATTTCCCACTTTTAACCACATTTTACCACTTTTTTTTATTAACAACACACAGAATGCCTATTAATAAAGGGATTCAGGAAAAAAATATCTTGAAATAGCTGATAACTAAGGATAGTTAGTTAATTATTCTGTATCAGTAATACCTTTATGCATTATTGAGCATGATTTTTTAATAAATTGTTAGATATTGTATATTATATATGTCCCCGGAATTCCTTAATTTTGCATTACCGTCAATTACATAATTCCCGTTGTTTAATCATAGTATGGAAGATCAGCCTGTTAGCAGTCAGAATGGAAAGCCTTTTCTTGATCTTGAGAGTGTACTTGCAAATAAAAATCCGCGATTACTCAGAATTTTGCCACGCTTCATATTGAATTACCTGAAAAAAGTGATTCATCAGGATGATCTTAACGAAATAGTCAGGGTAAACCACGACAAGGAAGGTCTTGATTTTTTAGAGGCTTGCCTTACAGGATTTGGAGTTAATATAGTTTTTCACGGTCTTGAGAATATTCCTGCCAAAGGTCGGTGGACTGTCGCCTCGAATCACCCACTGGGCGGTCTCGACGGAATGGCGCTGATGTGGGTTGTTGGTAAAGTAAGGAAGGATATTGTCTTTCCGGTAAATGACCTGCTCATGAATATCCCTAACCTGACCGGCCTATTTATACCTATCAATAAAGTGGGTTCAAACGCAAGCAATGTCCGGATTATTGACAACACTTTTGCATCCGACAAAGCCATGTTGTATTTTCCGGCAGGATTATGTTCGCGCAAACAGAAAAATACCATTTGCGATCTCGAATGGAAGAAGAGTTTTATTACCCGGTCGAGGTCGCATAAAAGAGATATTATTCCTTGTTTTATAAATGGTCGGAATTCAGGCTGGTTTTATAATCTGGCCCGTATCAGGGCTTTTCTCGGAATAAAGGCGAATATAGAGATGCTGTACCTGGTGGATGAAATGTTCAGGCAGCGCGATAAAAAAATTGTGATTACTTTTGGGAAACCAATTTCTTATACTATCTTTGATAAAAAGAAAACAGATTTAGCCTGGGCGCAGAAACTGAAAAATCATGTGTATGATCTGGGTAAAAACAAGGAAAACTCGTTTATAGCTGATTAAAATTTGAATGCAATGCAGGAGATAATTGACGCAATTGATAAAAATTTAATAGAGAAAGAACTCACTCCCGAAAGGTTTGTAAAACCTACAAATAGCGGGAATAATGAGATTTATATTGTGTCGTACCATAATGCTCCCAACGTTACACGGGAAATAGGCCGCTTACGTGAAATCACATTTCGCGATGCAGGCGGAGGCACTGGCTTGGACTGCGACCTCGATGAATTCGATACCGACCACGAAAATCCGTTTCATCAGCTCCTGGTATGGGATCCTCGCGAAAAAGAAATAATCGGTGGGTACAGGTTTATACATGGGAAAACCCTCACGAAGAATATAAATGGCGTTATCAATACGCCAACCAGTGAGCTTTTTCAAATGTCGGATCAGTTTATTGAAAACTATCTTCCTTATACCATTGAACTGGGACGTTCGTTTGTTCAGCCCAATTATCAGCCTACAGTGAATCTGCGTAAAGGGATGTATGCCCTCGATAATATCTGGAACGGGTTAGGTGCCATTCTGATTCAAAATCCTGATGTGAGGTATTATTTTGGAAAAATAACCATGTATCCTCATTTTAATGTTGAAGCACGGGATCTGATTCTTTATTTCATGAAGAAATATTTCGGCGATAAAAACAGTATGGTTTATCCTCATGAACCCCTTTCAATAAACACTAATGAAGACTTTTTAGCAGCTCAGTTCAATGAGGGCTCTTACGAAAAAGATTATAAAATCCTGGTTCAGCTGGTACGTCAAAGGAATGAAAATGTACCCCCGCTGGTAAATGCCTATATGAATTTGTCCTCTACCATGCTTTACTTTGGAACCTCACTAAACCCGGGATTTGGAAATGTTGAGGAATCAGGTATTCTGATAACCCTCGAAGATATATACGATATCAAAAAGGACAGGCACATGAGTATGCCATAATAAGTTGATCGGAACAGTTTGTAAGCAGCAATTTACTGGAATCTGGAATCTGGAAACTGGCACCCGGCACTTGGCACATTTTTTTTAACACATTTCTTCTTCTTTTTATCCCAATACCCATAACCCATTTAGTATGAACAACCGCAGGGCAGCTTTTATGATAAGTGCCGCCGATGTAACAGGCTGTCCGCAGCCACGGTTACCTGAATACGCATTCTTCGGTCGTTCGAATGTTGGCAAATCCTCGCTTATTAACATGATAACCGGGGTTAAATCCCTGGCGCGCACCTCTTCAACTCCTGGTAAAACGCAGTTGCTGAATTATTATATGGTTGATGAAGATACCTGGTACCTGGTTGATCTTCCCGGCTATGGCTATGCCAAGGTCTCAAAAAAATCGCGGCGTAACTGGGAAAAGATCATCCGCGAATACCTGGTGCAACGCGAATCGTTGGTATATACTTTTGTACTGGTCGATACGCGGCATGAACCTCAGAAAAGCGACCTCGACCTAATAAACTGGATGGGGGAGCAGGGGTTGCCATTTTGCCTTGTGTTTACAAAAGCCGACAAAATTTCACGAAATGCTGTTCGCAAGAATGTGGAAGAATATAAAAAAGTGCTGTCAGAAAAATGGGAGGAACTTCCGCCTGTTTTTATCACTTCATCAAATTCAGGCGAAGGGAAAAGCGAAATAAATGCTTTTATAGCTCTTTCCAATACCGAGCATGCTGCACTGATTCCACAGAAACCATAATTTCACAGTTCTTGTTTCTTATTCCGCAGCCGGGCCCCAAAAGGATCTTTTGACGCAAGCATAAAAAAATGGTTTTCAACAGTTTATTCCCTTTTAAAGGAGAAAAACCATTGAAAACCATTAAGTTTTCCGGTTCGTAAAAGCTTATTTATACAGTATCAGAACCTGGTTTTTGGGAACCATATCGCCTTCCTTTATATAAATCTCAGCAATTGTTCTGTTCTCATCCGCAAAAATGCTGTTGATCATTTTCATTGCTTCCAGGTCAATCAGCTTATCGCCTTCTTTAACCTTTTTTCCTTTGGATGTGTATATCTTTTTGATAGTTCCCGGGATAAATGAGAGCACTTTTTTAGGGTCGACCGGCTCATAAGGCTTCCTGTTCAGAAACTTTTTAGTCAGCCTGGTTTTGTATTTCACATCCTCAATTAATAAGGTTTGAAATACTTCATTTCCGAAATTTTCGGGTGTCTCATCTGATTTTATATCTTTTAAATTCAGACTCTTTGACTTATCATCTTTTGGCATAATCAAGTTTATTAGTTGGACAACGACTGAAAAAAGGATGAGGTGTAAATACTGTTTTATTCCTGTGGAATGTCACCCTGACCGGAATCAGGATCAGCTAACTCTTACACCTTGCATGGAATTAAAATGGTGGTATACCATGTTTCTTCAATGGAACATCAACTTTTTTGTCGGCCGAAATAGCAAGAGCATGAATTACCATATCGCGGGTTTCTTCCGGATTGATTACAGCATCAACATATCCGTATGCAGCTGCAACAAAAGGATTAGCGAATTTCTCTTTGTATTCCTTGATCTTAAGTTTGCGCATTTCGTCAGGGTTTTCTGCATCTTTTATCTCATTTCTGAAGATAATATTTGCAGCTCCTTCAGGACCCATAACTGCAATTTCGGCAGTTGGCCAGGCAAAAACAAAGTCAGCACGAAGATGGCTCGAACACATGGCGATATATCCTCCGCCATAAGCTTTGCGTGTTATAACCGTAATTTTTGGAACCGTTGCTTCGCTATAAGCATACAGTACCTTGGCTCCGTGACGGATAACACCGGCATGTTCCTGGTCAACACCCGGAAGGTAACCTGGTAAATCAACCAGTGTTACAAGAGGAATGCTGAACGCATCGCAGTAACGGATAAAACGGGCAGCCTTATCGCTCGAATCCACGTCGAGAACGCCTGCCAGCACCAGCGGTTGATTGGCAACGAAACCAACGGTAAATCCGTTCATGCGGGCAAAACCGATAACAATATTCTGAGCAAATAAATCCTGTACCTCCAGGAAATCGGAGTCATCGCAAATGCCGCGGATCACGTCCTTAACGTCATAAGGTTGCTTAGGATTGGTCGGGAATACTTTATCAAGACTGTACTGGCGAATCCTGGGTGGTTTCTTAGGGAACGGGTCTGCTTTTTTCAGGTTATTCCATGGAATGAAACTACAGAGTTTTTTTATCTGCTCGAAACACTCGAGTTCGCTTTCAGCGAAGAAATGCACATTTCCTGTGATTTCGGCCTGAACGCGCGCTCCGCCTAATTCTTCCATCGATATCTCCTCGCCCAGAACAGTTTTAATAACTTCGGGTCCGGTAATAAACATCTTTGAAATTTTATCCACCACAAAAACAAAATCGGTCAAAGCAGGCGAATATACAGCGCCGCCGGCACAAGGGCCCAGGATCACTGAAATCTGAGGAATTACCCCCGATGCCTGTGTATTCCTGTAAAAAATTTCACCATAACCGGCCAGTGAGTTAACACCTTCCTGTATACGAGCACCGCCTGAATCATTAATCCCGATAAGAGGAATTTTGAGTTTCATGGCGTGGTCCATGATCTTAGTAATCTTTTTGGCATGCATATAGCCAAGCGATCCACCTGCAACAGTAAAGTCCTGTGCAAAAATACAAACAGGATAATTGTTGATGGTTCCGGTACCTGTAATTACACCGTCACCGGGCAGATACTTGTCACTCATTTCAAAATCGCGGCCTGCATGTTCAACAAACAGGTCGTATTCGTGAAATGATTTTGCATCCAGCAGGGCAATAATACGTTCGCGGGCTGTCAGCTTGCCGGTGGCTTTTTGTTTCTGGATGGCTTTATCGCCACCGCCACGCAAAGCTTCCTGCATTCTGCGTTTCAGATCAGAGGATTTGGAGCTTAAGGACATAGGGTTTTATTTTGTGAATAATATGTTTTTCGCCCTGGGGCGGATTGTTCATTCATAGGCAAAGATACAATCATTTAATCGTTAAATCATGCATGTTTTGTTCATTTTTAGTATTAGGAAGTATGTTGAGTGGTTATAAATACTTAATTTTGAGTACTTAAACATGCATCATGAATATAGAAGAATTACGAGAATATTGTATCAGCAAACCGGCTGTCACCGAAAGTTTTCCCTTCGACGAAGCCACCCTGGTGTTTAAAGTAGCAGGAAAAATGTTCCTGCTTACTGATCTGGTTGATGCTTTTTCCATGAATATTAAGAATACTCCTGAAAAAGTAATTGAGCTGAAAGAACAGTATCCCAGCGTGTTGCCTGGATACCACATGAATAAAATACACTGGATCACCGTAATGATCGATGGGTCGGTTGAGGACAAACTACTCAGGCAATGGATAGATGAGTCGTATGCACTTATCGTTGCAGGTTTTACCCGTAAAGAAAAGATGTTATTTGATGAAATGGCCAGCAGATAAGAATGGTTCTGTTTAAGGAAAATGTGAAAAATCATTTGTGCTTAGTGCAACGTGCTCAGTGCTCAGAGAGTATAATGCAGACAAGCTACAGGATTGATAAATACAAATAAATGATGCTAAGCACATAGCACTATATAACAGAATCAATTCCTGCTACAATATTCTAAAACAGAACCATAAGAATTACTCCAGAGTGATGTGCTTTGAGAGTGCATTTACCAGCGCTTCTTTCGATTGAATTCCAATCATTGTTTCTACCGGAACTCCATCTTTAAAAATGATGATTGTTGGTATGGATTGGATGTTGAATTGATTTGCCAGGGAGCCGTTAGCATCAATATCTACTTTGCCTACTTTAACTTTACCCACTGTTTGGCCTGCAATTTCTTCAATTACCGGTGCCATTGCTTTGCACGGCATACACCAGGTAGCCCAGAAATCAACCATAACAATGCCTTTGCCTGTTTCTTCAACAAAGTTGTCGGAAGTAAGTGTGGTTATATTCTTTTGGCCTGGTTTACACGATCCTAATATAAGGAGCACCGAAACCATAATAAGCGCGTAAAAAAAAGTTTTTTTCATAGCAGGAAAATATTGTGTGAAGGTATAGATTTGATTTATATCAGGTTTACTTCGTGAGGGTAAAGTAAACATTTGTTTGCCGTTTATTGCCCCCTTCGCTTAATCTTCAGAAACAAGGCTTACTTTAAAGTTACCAGGGTAATGCCTGAGCCTCCTGTTTCGAGCGATGCATCCGAAAATTGTTTCACCTCGGGAATTCCTGAAAGGTAATTGCGGATAATACTTCGCAATACGCCATTTCCTTTACCGTGAAGGATGCTTACTTCGGAAACATGAAGCATTATAGCTTCGTCAATGTATCGCTGAATGAGTGTTTCCGTTTCGTCAGCACGCTTGCCCCTTACATCGATTGTAATCCTGAAATTTGCCATCCTGGCATTCATATCATTAACCATATTCTGGTATGCTTGTCCGCGGTTTACTACCTTCCTGACAGCGGTATTGGACTGAAGTACTTCCAGGTTACCGGCACTCACTTTCAAGGTAATAGTGTTAAAAGCCACCGTGATTTCGTCACCGTGAATATCAACCACCTCACCTGATTCATGCTGCCCGATCATTCGAACCCGGCTGCCTTTCAAAACAGGGTTACCAGTGGCTTTTTCAACAGGAATTACTGGTTCCTCTGCTTTTTTATCCTCAGCAGGGATTTCGATAAGCTTTTCAGTGAATTCTTTTATTTCGCTTCTCAACTGCTTGGTTATGAATGCATCAGCCTGTGATTGCTTGATCTCGCGAATCGTTTTTTCGATAATCTGGTTCGATTTAGTGAGGATAGCTTTGGCATCAGAACTTGCTTTCTCGAGTATGTCCTTTTGTTTACGATCAAGTGAATCTTTAAGCGTTGTATACTTGTTTATTAGACCGTTGAGCATGTCATCGGCTTGCTGCAGCTGTTTCTCCTTAAGGCTCAGTTCAAGTTTTTCAGCTTCCAGATCCTGCATCTGTTTATCGAAGTCGAGTTTTGCATGGCCTACCTTTTCACCTGCTTTTTCCAGTACATCTTTAGGGAAGGATATATTTAAAGCGATTTCGAAAGCAAAAGAGCTTCCCGGCCTCCCTGTTTTGAGTACGAATAGGGGTTTCATATGCCTGGTATCGTATAGCATGGCTCCGTTCAGAAACCCTGTATGGTTCGATGCAAGCAGCTTCAGGTTTGCATAATGGGTAGTAACAACACCATAGGCCATTTTCTCATTCAGCGATTCGAGTACCGCTTCGGCAATGGCACCTCCCGATTGGGGTTCTGTTCCGGCTCCAAACTCATCAATCAGGAATAGGGTGGAGGGCCCGGCTATTTCGAGCAGGTTTTTAATATTGAGTAAATGACTGCTGTAGGTACTCAGGTCGTTTTCTATCGATTGCTGATCGCCAATATCAATAAAGAGGTGATCGAAAATACCTGCTTCGGAAGTGTCGAGAACAGGAATAAGTAATCCACACTGCAGCATATACTGCAGTAACCCTACTGTTTTAAGCAGCACTGACTTTCCGCCTGCGTTGGGACCTGATATGATCAGGATCCTGTTGTTCTCATCCAGCGTAATATCTGAAGGGACAATCTCCCGTTTTTGTTTTTTAAGCGAAAGCATCAGCAGCGGATGCCTGGCTTGAATCCAGCTGAATGCCTGCGTCGGGCGAAGAACAGGCTTTAATGCTCCTGTTTCAATGGCCAGCAATGCTTTCGATCTCAGAAAATCCAGATGCCCTGTAAAGTCGAGCGACTCTTTCAGAATTTGTATATACGGGCGCAATTCGTCAGCCAGTTCAATCAGTATCCTGATGATCTCACGTCTTTCGGCCAGTTCAAGTTCCCTGATACTGTTACGGAGTTCAAATACTTCGGTAGGTTCAATAAACGATGTCTGGCCGCTTGCCGATTCATCAATGATAACTCCGCTTATCTTTCTTTTATTGGATGAATTTATGGGTATAACCGCTCGTCCGTCGCGGATGGTTATTTCGGTATCGGCAGGGACATATTTATCCAGTTTAGCCTGGGTGAGTGCCTGGGCTATTTTTTTGTCAATCATATGGATTGCCCGCGATAGATCTTTCCTGATCTCCAGCAGGGCAGGAGAAGCATTGTCGCGGATCTTTCCTTCAATATCCATAACCCGGTTTATGCCGTTATTGACAGCCGGCTCAATGTTATGCCCGCTGATAAGCAAATGTAAACCGGGAAAAATGTTTGCTGATGTTTCGGAGATAAAGGTGACGCATCTGCAGTAAGCCAAATAGGATATGCGCAAAAGGATCAGTGACTCTGCCGGAAGATAGGTTCCTGGGATTATGATGTGGTTAAGTTCCTCCTCCAGGTCGAAATATTCGGATGAGGGGTACCCAAACACCGTCAGCACCATAGTGCGGAACTCTTCTGTAAGATTGAGTTCATGTGCTATCTTTACAGCATCGTTACTGAAACTGATTTCAGCAACACGTGATCTCCCTCCTTCACCGAGGCAATAACCGGCAAGCATGCGCCTGATTACATCAAAACCGGTTTTTTCTTCGAAATTGGCAGGTGAAATCACAATTGTTTTTCTGCAAAAGTAAGCAAAATCAATCCATGCTTAACTTACAGCCTTTGTGCTTCCTGGTTTTTTTAATAAACCAAACAGTAACAGTAATGCCAGAATAAGTATCGTGGCTGCCGCGCTATACATCGAAATGAGATTGGATCTCCTGCCGAAGCCTTCCAGCGGACTAATATCACCAACATTCATATAGGCAGCCCAGTAATGCGGATGCGATGTAAGTTTGTCGCAATGGTCGAGATATTCGATTTTTGCCAGGCGCAACGCTTCGTTTCGGGGTTTACCCATGCTTATGTATTTATAAAAATACTCCATGAGCTTCACTCCGGCCCTATCTTCAACAGCCCAGGCTGTCATAACTATACCCGGCACCCCGGCATAAAAAAAATCGCGCGAAAGGCTCATGATCCCTTCCCCTTTCATCATTTTCCCTGACCCGGTATTACAGGCACTCAGCACGGCCATATCGGCATGTAATTCCATATTTATAAGCTCTGATGCATTAAGCATGCCATCATCAAGGGTATCGCCTTTTGGCTTGAAGAAAATTAGTTTTGAATATAAAGGATTTTCATTATTGATAATGGCATGCATGGCCAGGTGTAAAACCCTGAACCCCGAAGCATCTTTCTTAAAGGAAGTTTCTGTAGCGTCGTGGCCGGTATAGGTGTTTACTTTAAAATAGTCGCGCAGGATTTTGATTTCAGCAGGCGAATTTTTTAGATCCGAAAGTATACTTCGCAACAATTTTCCATTTTCATCTTTTTGGTCGAGTACCGCGTTGTTTGCTCCATAATCCGGACCGTAAGCCAGAATCCTGCCGTTATTTTGAGTGCTGTGTAAATTTAATTCATCAAAGAAAGTTGTGGCCGAAGGCGCATAACTCAATGCTGACTCACGGATAAGATACGGCAATTTCCTGTATGCAGGTTTTGTAGTATCCGGCATGCGGGTGAGCAATACATCGAACGAAAGGAATCCAAGTTCGCCATCCGGAATAATGATCAGTTCCTTCCCTTCAATCAGCGGTTGCAACGGCAAAAGCAACATACGGTAAAGTCCATGGGAGGCGTGAACAAATTCCCTGTAATCGGCCCCAGAATAATTATTGAATACTTTACTGCTTAACTGATTGCGAACAACTGATAGATTATTTGAAAATGTTGTATCGATCGGGGTCGAAACCAATTGTTTTTTGCCGGAAGTTATAGCAAACGTATATAGCGTGGAATCAGTAAGGGCGAATTCAATGATAGCCTGCTCAGGTGTAAGTTTCTTCTGTATAGCATCCATCGTGATTACTGAATTGTCATACTTCAGATTATAGTAAACCGGATAGTTTTTTTCAATCGACCGGATAAGTTCATCCTGTTTGCGGCTCAGGTCAAATATCCTGCTGTTCCATAATTTAATTTTGGCATCATCGGGAACAGCCGAAAGTTTCTGGTCGTGAATCTGCTTGTTGTAGAAATAGATTTCCGATTTCAGGCTTGCATCCTGAGCAAGAAGGTTTTCGGGAATCCGCCCTATATTTTTTGCTTCTTTATCACGCAGGTGTGAAAGCAGTACTGCTGATTTTCCTTTCTCCGACAAGGCAAAAGCTTTCTCGAGAGCATCGGAATTATTTGTTCTGCGGTAAAGCTCAATCTGAGCCTGCAAGGCAGTCGAGAAAGTGGTTTTTTCATTTCCCGAGATAAATATCTTGCTGTCTTCGTCCTGGTATGTCGACCGGAGCATCTCTATCATTTTAACAGAGAGGTTGTATGTTGCGGCACAAGCTTTCAGACATTCAATCTTCGTAGGATCCGCTTTATACATCAGGTATAATACCCACGATTTGGCTGTTAAAGGATTTAAGAGGTTTCCATTGAGATTTTCGTTACTGATGGCGGGATTATCAGCCAGGTTCCGGGAAGTAAATTTTGGAAAGCCCGAATTCAGGGAATGCTGAAAATAGTCTGCTGCCTGAACAAAATCTTTTTTCCAGTAATAGTAGAGCCCTATATAATAGTATGCTGTTGAAACATCAATGTTATTCTCGCCGAATGAGTTTTTATATAGTGCTAAGGACTTCTTCAGCAGACCCAGTGCCCCATTGTCCTGAACCATCGAAAGGAAATCGCCATACCTTAAATAGGTCAGCGCAGTTTCAGTATTATCTTCACCGAACATTTCAATGCTTTTCTGAAGCGCTTCCTTATAGTAAGTCTCTGCATTGCTGTTATCGGCCATTTTATACGAAACATTAGCAAGCCCCCGGAGGACTTTAACCGAATTTGGCAATTTATCCCCAATGGATAAGCCTTTTAGGTAGTATGACTTGGCAGTAAGATAATCTCCTTTTTTTTCGGCTACGAAACCCATGTTGAGGTAAAGCGTAAGCAGGTCAGCCAGATTGCCCGGGGTTTTTGCTGAAATAATTTCAAGGGACTTGTTAAGATAGCTTTGCGCTTTCTCGTAATCGGCAGTATAAATGTATATTACTCCCATATTCAGGAAGAGCGATCCCGCGGTTATAGAATTGGATTGATTTTGTGAAGTATAAAAGTTCTCGGCACGGTGCATGTACTCAATAGCCTTCGAATCGTTGCGAACAATCTGATAAAACCTGCCCATATTCAGATATAGGGAAGCCAGCTTTGGGCTATCCTGCTTTAATAATTCCTTATTTATTTTCAGTGATTTGAGAAAATATTGCTCTGCATCTTCGTAATTCCCGGTCATCGAATATAATATTCCGATATTCTGCAGCGTACTGGCATAATCGGCGCTGCCGGTATGCTTCATTTTCTCGTAAATTCCGAGCGCTTCCTGGTATTCTTTGAGTGATTCGGTGTACTTGTTCTGAAAAAGAAGTACCGTTCCCATACCATTGTAGGATAGAGCAAGACCGGTATCGGGTTCGGCCGATCGGATCAGGTAGGTCTTAATATTGCGGTTATACAGTAGTGTAGCCTGTTCAAATTGCCTCCTGTCCGAAAACAGGTTTGCTTTTTTATGAATAAGGCCGTTGTATAGGTTGCCGGTTGTATCGAGGCTAGTGCGGGCAATTGTGAGTGAATGTTCGGCGATTTGCATCGCTTCATCAAGTTCTCCTTTGGACCTGTAACAATCAATCAAACCCGACACGCTTCTGGCCCATTCGGAATATTGTTTGATTCCAAGGCTCTGATCAGCAGCTTTTCTGAAAAAAATAATAGCTGAATCGTTGCTTCCGCGGTTTTTTAATTGGCCCGCTATCAAGAAATCGGATTCTGTTTTTTGAGGGGTTCCTTCGCGGTTATTAGTATTGCACGACCACAAGCCCAGCAGTGGCAATATCATAAAAAGTCTGAAGCAGAATAATGCCAAAGGGCTTTTCATAGGGAGAAATTTTGAGGCTATCTGCGGGAAGAGTAGTCAGGAGGACTTACGGGCAAGCAGCAAAGATATGCTAAAGTTGACTTTTGCAAATAAAAAAAGGAGCATTCAGCTCCTTTTTATTTTATGTCATATGTTGGATTAGTCAGCTTTCAGTATTCTGACAGTTGCGCTTAGTTCATCCGAACTACCCTGTAGACGCATTTTGCATAAATAATAGCCTTGCGAAAGTTGTGATGCGTCGAGACTTACTTCATGCGTTCCGGCATTCAGATGTCCTGTGGGTATGCTCTTTACCAGTTGTCCGCTTGTGTTGTATACTTCAATTGTAGCATCTCCATCAACAGGAGTATAAATACTGAGTGTTGTTGAGACATGGAATGGATTTGGGAAGTTGGAAAGTTTAAGTGCAGGATTGCCGTATTTAATAACAGGGGAAGCAAAATGCAGGTCGGTAACCTCTTTATTCGAAGTGTTAATCAGGCTTGTATTTCCATCGAGGTTAATGCTTGCAGTCATACCTTGTTTAAAGTCAGCTTTGCTCACTCCATGAATGGTGATAAAGGTTTCTCCTTCAGTAAAGTGTATAGCTGCAGTATTCGGGTTTCCCCATACCAGGCGAATCTGCCCGTCTGCAATATTGTACTCAAAGTCATTTCCTTTAAATTCAACCGACTCAACACTGAGCAAATCTGACGGATAGTTAATAATGATTCCGGCACCTGAAATAGATATATCATTCCGGGTAAGTATCCGTGTTGTAAATGGTTCGCTGCTGCTTACATTAATTACACCATCCTGGGCAACAGGTATTGCTGGAAGGGTATTCACCGTTGGAACAAATGTGCCACCAACATCTCCCGAGCAGGTTCCGCCCAGGCCATGAGGAATGCCCTCTTTCATATTGGAAATGGTGAAAACTGAAGTTTCAAATTTCCATGGGCCTACAGGGAAAGGGGTTCCAAGCAGGATATGAGATATAATAAGGTTGTAATCGGTCCAGGTTATCGTGCCGCTGCCATTAACATCCGATGCGAGGAATTGCAGTGGTGTGAACTGGTAAAGCCCAAAAATATTCAGAAATACCATTATTGCATCGTAATAGGTTACCCCACCACTTGCATTTAATGTTGTGCCGGATAGGCTGTAATTGCCATTCGGAACATTCGAAAACTGATAAAAACCATTTCCTCCGGTAGTGTAAGTTTGAGTTGAATTTGTCAGGACATTTTTTAAAATAACTTTTACATTATTAATCGGTCTGATCGAATCATTTTGATACAGAACTTTGCCGCTTACATTCAGTGCATTCAGGTTTTGAACTGATAATATTACAATTAGTAAGAGCAGAAATGATTTTAAAAAGTTTTTCATGGCGTTGGAGAATAAATTTAGTATAAATCGTTTACAACTTTGATTGCTTGTTTGTTACGTACTTTTTCCGGCCTGACTCTCTGAATCTTAAATAGCATATCACACGCATTCTATCGATACGATATATGACTTTATCCACTTTTTTCAAAAAGGTAATATGGATTTATTAAAATAGTTGTTGAAAAATTCAAATTTGTGTGATATTTGCAAACAAATCCGTCAAAAAACTTTGCGATTTCTGAGGTCATTTTATCGCAGAATGTAAAAATTGTTTAAAAATAATGTTTTATATAAAACGTTATAAAACAGCTTGTTGCGGGTTATTTGTATTTTTTATTAAAAAAAAATTCAAAAATGGTATTACCTTTTTTAAAAATTCGGATAATATAGCAAGTGATGATCCATTATTCTGATGAAGCCATACTGGAAGGACTGAGATTAAGGAGTGATTACATCATTAATTTCATATACAAGGAATTTTTTCCGTTGATTCGATTCCTTGTTAACGAAAACGGAGGGTCCGATGAAGATTCAGAGGATATTTTTCAGGATGGGATAATTATCATTTACAATAAAATCAATATTAATCAACTTGTACTTACCAGTTCTTTCAAAACATACATGTATTCGGTTTGCCGGAATCTCTGGCTTCAGAAGCTGAAAAAAAGGAAGGCAATTTTCGAGAAGCTAACTGATGTGGAAGAGTATATCGAACTTCCTATTGATGTGCTCCAGGAAGCCAGCCTTGAACAAACCGAATTGCACCGGATCATTCAGATTCATTTTCTGTCCTTAGAAGAGAATTGCCAGAAACTGCTGAAACTATTTATAAAAAATATTCCGTTGCGCGAAATAGCTTCTATTCTTGGTTTTAAAACCGAAAAGTATGCTAAAACCCGGAAGTACATGTGTAAAGAAGAACTTAAGAAACGTATCGCTAATGACCCGCGAAGTCAAAAAATTTTAAAAAATGACCCTCAAATTTAAACATTCTGCCAGCATCGAGCAATATCTTGCTAATGAAATGGCACCTGCCACACGATCCGCTTTCGAGAATGAAGTACGGTCCAATCCGGATCTTGCTGAAGAATTGAAGCTTTCGCTAAGTATTGATTCGGCAATTCAAAGGGATGATATACTTGATTTACGGCAGAAACTGATTGCATCAATCAAAGCTGGAGGAGTTTCGAAAACCGAAACCCCGGTAATATTCATGAGTACCCGGAAATGGTGGTATGCCGCAGCATCTTTCCTTGTTCTGGTGTCCTTTGCGGCAACATTATATTTTCAGGCTAACCGCAAATTAACCGACGATTCGCTGTTTATGCAATATTATAATGCTGAAAATATTGTGGACCAAACCCGTGGCGATCAGAATATTGTTGAAGCCGTAATCAAATTCCAACAAAAGGATTTCAGAGCAGCTTCCGTATTGTTTAAGAACATACTGGATGCCGATCAATCAAACATGGCTGTTATGTTCTACTACGGCATAGCCAATATTGAAACTAACAATTACAGCAATTCGATCAAGGCTTTTAATACCATCATCAAACAAAACGATAACCTGTATATCGAACATGCTGAATGGTACCTGGGATTGTGCTACCTGAAAAATAACCAGAAAGACAAGGCTATCGATCAGTTTATAATTGTTGCCGCTGATACTGAGAATTTCCACCGCCAGGAAGCGAAAAATATTTTAGAAAAACTGCAGCTTAAATAATTTTTTTACCGATTCTCCTATTGAAGAAACCGGCCTCAGCCGGTTTTTTTATTTTCCCTTGTCCGGATTTTGAAGGATTACCTTAAAACAAAAAAACCTGGCTCCATGAGCGCAGGTTTTTGTATGAATGATAAAACATATCTATTTCAGCAACTGATCGGATGCGAGCAGCAGATCAATATACTGTCCGCGTTTATAAACAAAAGGATCTTTCAGGTTTTTCTTCGATAGTTTGCCTTTAAAATCAGTTAAGGAACTGTATTTCTTCGATTCCATCCATTCCTCAATTTCGCTTAGCATGGCTGATATATGCTCAGCTTTATTTTTATAGAGGGTGCTTACTACCTGCACACAGTCAGCGCCGGCCAGCAGCATCTTGATAACGTCATTTCCCTCGTATATTCCCGTATTGGCACACACCTGGGTTTTCAGGTTGCCATATAATAATCCGGCATACCTTAAGGCCAGGCGGTAATCGCCTTCGTGGCTGAGATAATAAGGGGCAATATGTTTAATGTCGTTAACATTGATTTCAGGCTCAAACATGCGGTTAAAAATTACTACCCCGTCTACTCCTGCTTTATCGAGCCGGGAGATGAAATTAAGCGGGTTCGAATAAAATGAACTAAGCTTGACGCTTACCGGAATGCTGATTTTTGATTTAATGCTTTTGATCAGGTCCAGATGAATATCTTCAATCAGCCGCCCATCGGCATCAAAATCGCCGGGGACAAAATAGAAATTCAGTTCGATGCCATCAACTCCTGTTTTTTCAATAAGGCTTGCATATTCAATCCAGGTGCTGTCGTAAATGCAATTCAGGCTGGCGATAACCGGAATGCTGAGCGATTCCTTAGCCTTTCGCAAACTTACCAGGTGAGCTTCAGGACCTGCATGCTGTAACTTGGGATACAGGCTGGTCATTTCAGCATGTAATCCGCCCATAGCTTCCAGTTGATCATCGAAATGAGCACTTTCGAGGTTTATCTGTTCCTCAAACAAGGTCTTGTAAACTATAGCTGCGGCTCCTGCTTTTTCGAGTTTCTTCAGCATCTCCAGATCTGCCGACATTCCGCTTGCACCTGCAATAATGGGGTTCTTAAGTGCAATTCCCATATAATTTGTGGCGAGGTTGGTCATTTGTTTTCCTCCAGAATAATTAGTGTATAATGTGAAATTGTAACTATATGTTTCAAAACGGAAAATTAATAATTTTTCTGAAATAAGTAACCGGGTACTTAATTTTTTTTCGAAAAGAAATTCCTGCTTTCATAAACGGATATTTGCCTGCAGTGGCCGGCTGCAGCACATTCTTAATCTATAATCATTTTAAATTAGCTGCAAGCCATTTAATTTGTGTAAATAGTAAGCCTCGATTCCTTATAAAAAAGTAATTTTGCACCGCTTTTAAAAAAGGCTGGAAAGATTTTTTTTGGTTAATAAACTAATATCCATACATATGAGTGAAAAAAAGAAATATGTAACATGTGACGGCAATTACGCTGCAGCACATATTGCATACATGTTCAGTGAAGTAGCTGCAATTTATCCTATTACACCATCATCAACAATGGCCGAATATGTTGACGAGTGGGCAGCTTATGGCCGTAAAAACATATTTGGCGAAACAGTCCGCGTTGTTGAAATGCAAAGCGAAGGTGGCGCTGCAGGAACCTTGCATGGTTCGATGCAGGCAGGTGCTCTCACAACTACCTACACAGCTTCACAAGGTCTGTTGCTTATGATTCCAAACATGTACAAAATAGCCGGTGAGTTATTACCTGCTGTTTTTCATGTTTCAGCGCGCAGCCTGGCCGCACAGGCACTCTCCATTTTTGGCGATCACAGCGATATATATTCCACCCGTCAAACCGGTTTTGCTATGCTTGCTACCGGAAGTGTTCAGGAAATTATGGATATTGCCGGTATTGCTCACCTTGCAGCTATACGCTCAAGGGTGCCATTTATGCATTTCTTTGATGGATTCCGTACTTCACACGAAATTCAGAAAGTTGAATATCCTCAAACCGAAGACCTTGCCAAACTGCTTGACTACACTGCTTTAAAAGAATTCCGCGATCGGGCTCTCAATCCTGAGCATCCTGTTACCCGCGGTACAGCACAAAATCCTGACATCTATTTCCAGAGCCGTGAAGCAGCAAATCTGTATTACGATGCAGTTCCTGATATCGTTGAAGAGTACATGCAGCAGATCAGCAAGGCTGTTGGACGCGAATACCATCCGTTCACTTTCTATGGAGCAAAAGATGCTGAAAACATTGTAGTTGCCATGGGTTCAATTACCGAAACTTTGAAAGAGGTAATCGACCATTTAAATGCTCAGGGCGAAAAAATCGGATTGATCAGCGTTCATTTATACAGGCCATTCTCTCCAAAATATTTCTTCAATGTTCTGCCCGAAACGGTAAAAAGAATCTGTGTACTCGATCGTACCAAGGAGCCTGGTGCTACCGGCGATCCGCTGTACCTCGATATCCGTGATATCTTCTACGAAAGGGCAAACAAACCGCTTATCGTTGGCGGCCGTTACGGACTCAGTTCAAAGGATACTACTCCTGCCATGATGATCTCCGTATTCAACAACCTGAAAATGAATGAACCTAAAAATCATTTCACTGTAGGTATCGTTGATGATGTTTCATTCACTTCACTTCCATTGTTGCCCGAAATCGACCTTTCTGATAAAGGAACCTTCCAGGCAAAATTCTATGGTCTGGGTTCGGATGGAACTGTAGGTGCCAATAAAAACTCAATCAAGATTATAGGCGAAAATACCGATAAGTATGCTCAGGCATACTTTGCATACGACTCAAAAAAATCAGGCGGTATCACTACCTCGCATCTTCGTTTCGGTGATCATCCAATCCGCTCACCATACCTGGTAAACTCACCTGATTTTGTTGCCTGTCATGTTCCTGCTTACCTTACCAAATATGACCTGCTGAAAGGCTTGAAAAAAGGTGGAACATTCCTCCTGAACAGTATCTGGGATGCCGACGAAAGCCGCAACCGCCTGCCGGATAACATGAAAAAGTACATGGCCGAAAATGAGATCAAGTTCTACACCATCAATGCTACCGCCGTTGCTGAAGAAATAGGACTCGGCAATCGTACCAACACTATATTACAGGCTGCATTCTTTAAAATCTCTGGTGTAATTCCTTATGAACTGGCACTTACTGAAATGAAAAATGCGGTTAAGAAAACTTTTGGCCGTAAAGGTGAAGAGATTGTCCGCATGAACATTGCCGCTATCGAAAGAGGTGCCGAAGTTATTGAAGTCAGCATTCCTTCCGAATGGAAAACTATTGAAATCCTTGCTAAGAAAGATACCCGCAATATTCCTGATTTTATCAAGAATATGGTTGAACCTATCAACAGCATGAAAGGTGATGACTTGCCTGTAAGTGCTTTCCTGGGCCGTGAAGATGGTACTTTCCCTGCCGGTACTGCAGCTTACGAGAAACGCGGTATCGCTGTAAATGTTCCTGAATGGATTTCGGATAACTGTATACAGTGTAACCAGTGCGCTTATGTATGCCCCCATGCAGTTATACGTCCTTTCCTCCTTGATGAGAAAGAACTGAACGGTTTGCCTGCAGGCACTGCAACGTTGAAAGCTATTCCTAAAACTTTTGATGGATTGCAGTTCCGTATTCAGATCAGCCCGCTCGATTGTACAGGTTGCGGAAACTGTGCCGATGTTTGCCCTGCCAAAACCAAGGCTCTGGTTATGAAACCGCTCGACACACAGTTAAACCAATCCGATCTTTGGGATTATCACGCAGCTAATGTTACCTATAAGGATACACTTGCACCTAAAGAGCAGAATATTAAAAACAGTCAGTTTGCACAACCCTTATTCGAGTTCTCAGGAGCTTGTGCAGGATGCGGCGAAACACCTTATATTAAACTGATCACCCAGCTCTTCGGCGATCGCATGATGGTTGCAAATGCAACCGGATGCTCGTCAATTTATGGCGGATCGGCTCCATCAACACCCTATACCACCAATGCACAGGGATGCGGTCCATCATGGGCAAATTCACTGTTCGAAGATAATGCTGAATATGGTTTCGGTATGGCAATGGGAGTTGATAAACTCCGCAGCCGTATTGCCGAGAGAATGCAGCTCATACTCGAAGGTGATTACACTTCCGAACTGAAAGAAGCCTGCAACCTCTGGTTAGCCGGTAAAGATAACGCTACTTTGTCAAAAGAAGCTACCGCTAAGGTACTACCTTTACTCGAAGCTGCTCAAACAGCTGTTACTAAAGAAATAGTCGAACTGAAGCAATATTTCATTAAGAAATCGGTGTGGATGTTTGGTGGTGACGGTTGGGCTTATGATATCGGTTTTGGCGGTCTCGACCACGTGTTGGCATCGGGTGAAGATGTTAACGTACTTGTTGTTGATACCGAAGTGTATTCGAACACAGGCGGACAGGCTTCCAAATCAACACCGGTAGGAGCTGTTGCCAAGTTTGCCGCTTCTGGCAAGAAGGTCCGTAAAAAAGACCTTGGTATGATGGCTATGAGTTATGGTTACGTATATGTTGCACAGGTGGCTATGGGCTCCAACCAGACCCAGTACCTGAAAGCACTGCGCGAAGCTGAAGCATATCCTGGACCATCACTTATTATTGCCTATTCAACCTGTATCAACCACGGTTTGCATGCAGGCATGGAGAAAGCACAGCAGCAGCAGGACGATGCTGTAAAAGCCGGTTACTGGACTAACTACCGTTACAACCCTATGCTCGAAGCTGAAGGTAAAAATCCATTCCAGCTCGACAGCAAAGCTCCTGATTTCTCATTATTTCAGGATTTCCTGAAATCAGAAATGCGCTATACCTCGCTCATGAAATCGTTCCCGGCCGAAGCTGTTGAATTATTCGAGGCAGCCCAGGAAAACGCAAAATGGCGTTATAATAACTACAAACGTTTATCCGAAATGGATTTTAGTAAATAAATCTGGTTTTTCTGAGTACATTTAAAGCCGGGTAGCTCTTTAGCAGCCCGGCTTTTTTTTTTATCCTACAGTGAATCGAAAATTTAAAGGATAAAACCCAACAAGATGTCTTTCCAATATCATGCTAATTTATCCACCATGAGTGAATTTGATGCCAAAGCCCGTGACTGGGATAAAAACCAACGGTATTTCGACAGATCAGAAGCCGTCGCAAATGCAATACTGCAAATTATCCCTTTACATGAAGGAATGAAAGCCCTCGAATATGGGTCCGGAACTGCATTGTTGAGTTTTGCACTTAAAGATAAATTTTCGGAAATTACCTTAATGGATAATTCGATCGAAATGACTAAGGTTACGGAGGAGAAGATTGTTGCCCAGCAGGTTACAAATATGAAACCTTTGTTTTTTGATATGGAACATGAGGATTATTCCGGCCGGTTTGATGTTATTTATAACCAGATGGTTATGCATCACGTAAACGATATCGACGCCATGCTTTCAAAGTTCTATAATTTACTTTATCCCGGCGGGTACCTTGCTATTGCAGACTTATATGCCGAAGATGGTTCATTTCACGGTGAAGGTTTTAACGGACATCTGGGTTTTGAAGTTGAGCAACTCGCAGATCAACTGAAGGCAATTGGATTTGGCAATATTCAACACAGTCAGGTTTATAGCATTGCGAAAACCGATGAGGAGGGGAATGTAAGTGAGTTTCCTATCTTTCTGCTAACAGCATCGAAATAAAAAGGTTGTTCCTGAAATTGTTTACAAGGAGTGAGATTCCCCTTATTGCTTAATGGGCTCGGCATTTTGCTGCTGTCCGTATCTATGCCGGTATCCCTTACCCTTACTGTTTCCCTTACCGTTTCCATTGCCTTTGCCTTTGTTTTCGCACCCATACAGCTCAGCATAAATCTGTGAAAGCTTTTGGGTTTGTTCCGGAGTGCAGACTTTTTTAAGGTCGAGGAATTGTTTAACGTTGGCCATTTGTAGATTTTTCTGTTCAGATACTACTTCATCTACGAGTTTTTCTACCTGCTTGATATCCGTATTATCTTTCGATAGTTCATCAAGAAGTTCTGTTTTCTTTTCCTTTATGGCTACAACTAATGATTCGTTCGATAGCTGGCAGGTAGCATTTATCTTATTTACTTTAATGGATTGGTCAGGTGTTAAAGATAATTCCTGTTTGAGGGCTATCCCGTGTTTAAACCCGGAATCGGGCATCGGTTCGCCTGCCGGTTTCCGCATATAAATGAAATATGTAGCCAATGCTGTGATATTTATCAGCACCAGGAAGATAAGTATCCAGAAAACAATGCGGTTATTGTTGAAAATATTCATGGTATTTGGTATTATTCAGTAAAGTAAAAGAGATCGTCAGTCATAAATTCAGGTACGTTCAGATCGGTTCTGACAGCCTCAATCATTTCATCATTTTGGGTGTATTGCGAATGTGTATCTGCAAAATCGGAGCCTATAAAGAACCCAATGGCCAGGGATGCTGCAAGTCCGATACTTAAAATAGCAGGCTTTAAAATCCTGCCAATAACAGAGCCGGCTGATTTTTGCTTTTTCTCCAACCGGGATTCTATTCCCTGCATGATTCGGGTTTCAGCAAATGGAAGAGGTTCGATGGATTTCTGTTCATCCATCAACGCAATCATATTTCTGAATTCAGCCAAAATCCGGTTGCATTCGGCGCACTCACTAATGTGATGATCCATATGCTGAAGTTGGACAGGCGGTAATTCATTCTCCAGGTAGGAAAATAAATCTTTTTGCAGTATTTCGCAGTGTTTCATAGTTTTTTATTTGAATATTCCGAGAACTGTACGATCAGCATTTTTTGCAGATTTTGTTTTGCCCTTTGCAGCAGGGATTCAACACTGGCCAGGCTGAGGTTCATGATTTCGGCAATTTCCTTGTACGACAATTCTTTAAATTTACTCAGGATAAAAGCCGTTTTTTGGTTTTCTGACAAGCTGTTTATAGCCTTATCGAGAATTTGCTTCCGTTCGTTATTATCATACGGGTTGTCATTTTCGGAAGGTTCAAAAAGCTTTGTTCCTGCATTGCCATCTGCTTTGTAAAAAAAAGTTTCAAACTGTCTCACCAGTTGTTTACGCTTGTTTTTACGGATAAAATTTAACGATTTATTGACTGTAATCTTGTAAATCCAGGTCGATAACGAAGATGTACTCTTAAACTGTCCAACGGATTCAAGAATTTCGATACACACATCCTGGGCAAGGTCTTCGGCATCATCCATGTTGTGTACAAAATGAAAGGCGGTTGTTATAACCTGCTTATGATACTTTTTTACCAGGAATTGAATGACCGGTTTGTCATTATTTAAGATGCCGGTAATTAATTCCTGGTCAGTCATTAATGCGGGGTAGAAATAGAGGTTAAAAATTAAATGATGACAAATAGTTGTTTTAAAATCTGGTTTAAATCATCATAATCTGTATTCAAAGATATAATTTTCAACCTCTGTTTCCAACTAAAATGTTAGCGCCTGCAACAATTGCCGCGTCCCTGGCCCCGACACTGACCATTTCTGTACTGGTTGCCCTTCCCATTTCTGCAATTATTCCCTGTTTTCTTACCGACATTAGCGCGGTTATCGCAAATGCCATCGTTGTTTTTGTCGACAAAATTGTCACCGCGTTTATTGCCTGAGCGGGATTCAAAATTATCGCAAACGCCATTGCTGTCTTTGTCAACAAATTTGCCGTATGTTGAAGTAACGGTATTTTGTTGTTGGTCCGGTTGATTCGTTGTTGAAGTGTTTTGAGCCTTCGCCTGAACGGCAAAAATCATCATGATTAAAGTTGCCAGAAAGAGTTTTCCTTTGTTTTTCATACTGTTTGTGTTTAATGAACGTTTCGATTAATAGATAGACACACAACAAATAGAAAACCAGCGGTACTGGTTAAAATTTTGTTTCCTGTTACAACGTATTTTTCAGAACTGCAAAAAGTGTGTCTGGTACAAAATAGCTGATTGTATAGTTTACTATTTGATTGTCCGAATTAAATCAGACTCATTTCAGTATTGCATGATATATTTAGATGTTTCTTTAACATCGCTGTATAATAAATTAAATATTTCTTAGAATTTTTTGATTGTCTCTCTTTTCAATAACAGAAACAGCTGCAAAATTAAAATCTCAACTTTTCTGTCATCAAGCCAAACCGAAGTACATCCATTCGATGGCCGAAATACATATTATAATAATCGGAGCCATGATAATACTGGACAAACAGCCCGATATCCTCCAGGAACTTTGGATGATAATAAAAGGTTAAACTCAGGTTAAGTCTTTCAGCTGAAATCGGGTTCAAATCATTCACATCGCCAAACATCCAGGTAGCTTCGCCTTTTAAGGAAATATCGGCATTGTTCTTTTTACTTCTGCTTTCTTTGGATGGTAGCTTGAAAATAGAGATCGCGTTATGCCAGCGATACATGCTGTAAATCCCATTGAGCTCGTCGCTTCCCAAGTTCTGGGGATGAATTTCGACTGATGTTTTGAAAAACTGGTGCGCGTTAAAACGGGTATTAAAATGTGTTTTGATAAATCCTGTTTCAAAATAATTTCTTGAAAAATCGCCTGTTAATAAATTTACTTCACCGTTTTCCAGGAAGAAATCGCCATCCTGCCCATTGGAGTGATGCGCGAAGCGGCCATATAAACTCAGATTTCGGGAATTCCCGAACCCGGTAAGCATATAATAAACAGTTACCTGAGGGATATAACCAGGCGTGCGGACAGGATAGGATCTTTCATGGTACATCCGGATGATAATCTGTGGGGTGAGAACACCCATTAAGCGCGAATTTTTACTTTTTCTGATATAAAAGTTCGGCATTAAATTCCCTTCAAAAATTAAGGGCTCGATAGTGCCGATATCAGTCGGGAAAGTGATATAGCTGCTTCCCTGATTAACCTGCGAGATTACAGTAAGGCTTATCCCATGTAAAGGTTCACTTTCCTGCCCAAAACCACGAAAGATCAAAATCATTAAAAACAGAACGAAAACCGGTTTCCTTTTCATTTTATCATTTATAAATAAATGATTTTAATTTTTATCGCTTTATCGCTTTGTAAATCGAATGATGCCTTCGAAAATGAAGGCCTGTTGGATAAGCCGATGGATTGGTAATTGGAAAATCCGATTCCTTCTTTTGGTAAAATCATTCCCTTTTTAATTTTTCCATCATTGTTTTCATCATGAAGGATATTAACAGCATATTTTCCAGCCGGTAAATTGCCAAATAATACGGTTGACGTACCTTTCACAATTTTGCCGGTAAGTTTTTTAAGGTGCTTTTTATAGTGCTCGTCAGGAAAAGCATCTTCCCTGTTGTACAATGAAAAAAGCACAGTGCCGCTTGAATTGCGTAATTCCTTTACCTCAATTGTTAAATTGTATATTTCTTTTTTTTGATTGTGGAAGGATGAGAGGAGCAGGACGATTATAGTTAATTGTAGAAGATTGAGTGAGGTTTTCATTATTAGGAGGATTAAGAATGGTGGATTTGTGAGGACGGGAGTCGGAAGTCGGGAGACGGGAGTGGGGAGTCGGAAGTCGGAAGT